>NZ_JANXSO010000146.1 GCF_025352645.1 Iodobacter sp.
GACTTGGAGAATCACAATAGCTTCTCAGGATAAAGAACCACGGATTAACGGTGAAATCACCGCCCGTGAGTTACGTTTGCAGGGTGTGGATGGCGAGCAGCTTGGTATCGTCAGCCTTTCCGAGGCTTTGGCTCTGGCCGAAGAGGCCAATGTTGATCTGGTGGAAATCGCACCAACAGCACAGCCGCCTGTTTGCCGCATTATGGATTACGGCAAATTTAAGTATCAGGACTCGAAAAAGAAACACGCCGCCAAGCAGAACCAGAAGCAGGTCCAGGTCAAGGAAATTAAATTCCGTCCAGGTACTGACGAGAACGATTACCAGATCAAACTGCGTAACCTGACTCGTTTCCTTGCCGAGGGCGATAAAGCGAAGATTACTTTGCGTTTCCGTGGTCGTGAAATGGCTCACCAAGAAATCGGTATGGCTCAGCTGAAACGTGTTGAAGCTGATCTAGGCGATTTGGTTGTGGTTGAGCAGTATCCGCGCCTGGAAGGGCGTCAAATGGTGATGATGTTGGCTCCTAAAAAGAAAGCCATCTAATCCTATTTGCAAAAAATGACCGGGCTAGCGGCTGCGTCTGGCAAGGTTGATTGTTTTT
This sequence comes from Iodobacter sp., assembly GCF_025352645.1. Classification (GTDB taxonomy): domain Bacteria; phylum Pseudomonadota; class Gammaproteobacteria; order Burkholderiales; family Chitinibacteraceae; genus Iodobacter. The sequence continues at coordinate 603 of NZ_JANXSO010000146.1, forward strand.
AAAGTCAGCCAGCAGCCGTAATAAAAACGTGGTGGCAGGTATTAAGTGCAAAGCGGGTAACCGCTATGGCGCCTGTCGCCCTATCTAACTCAGTAGTAGGAGTTCATCATGCCTAAGATGAAGACCAAGAGCGGCGCAAAAAAGCGCTTCAAGGTTCTCGGTGGTGGTGGCGTTAAGCGTAGTCACGCTTTTAAGCGTCACATCTTGACCAAGAAAACCACTAAGACTAAGCGCCAGCTGCGCGGTACAAGCATGGTCGATCCGTCGAACATGCCTTCTGTCCGTGCAATGTTGCCCTACGCATAACTAAAGGAAAAGACTCATGCCTCGCGTTAAACGTGGTGTTACAGCTCGTGCCCGTCATAAGAAAATCATCGCTCTGGCCAAAGGCTATCGTGGTCGTCGTAAAAATGTCTATCGTGTAGCCAAACAGGCTGTCATGAAGGCAGGTCAATACGCTTACCGTGACCGTCGTCAGAAAAAGCGTCAGTTCCGTCGCCTATGGATTGCGCGTATCAACGCTGCATCCCGTGAGTGCGGTCTGGCCTACAGCCGTTTCATGAACGGTCTGAAGAAAGCTGGTATTGAAGTTGACCGTAAGGTTCTCGCTGATATGGCTATTTTTGACAAACCGGCTTTTGCCCAGTTTGTTGAAGTAGCTAAGGCGAAATTAGCCGCCTAATCGGCTGGTCGACAAGAGGGGGAGGCTTCTGGCCTCCCTTTTTTATTCCTTTGGTTTAACCAAAGGGCTGCTTTTTCTGACTGTCTTAATTGATGCGTCAGCTTGAGCAAAACAATTTGCCTGAGATTGCCGCAAGATCATGGTTGATAACGTACAAGCGATTCTGGAAAAAGGCTTGGCTGCATTAAATGCAACCAATGACCCGAACGAACTTGAAAATGCCAAGGCGCAATTTATTGGCAAGCAGGGCGAGATTTCTGCGCTCTTAAAACAGTTAGCCACCTTGCCACCCGAAGAAAAAAAATCTTTTGGTGCAATCGTTAATCAGGCTAAGCAAGCATTTGAAGCCTCGCTTAATGCGCGTAGAGAATCTATTGCTCAAGATAAGCTGGCTAAGCAATTAGCGGCTGAAGCCTTAGATATCACCTTGCCTGGCCGTGGGCTGGCTGGTGGTGGCTTGCACCCAGTAACACTGGTGCGTCAGCGTATAGAAACGCTATTCCACTCTATGGGTTTCGCTGTGGCCGATGGCCCCGAAATCGAAACAGATTTTTATAATTTTGAAGCCTTGAATCTGCCGCCAGATCATCCTGCTCGTGGTATGGCAGACACCTTTTACGTGGAAGGTGGTGAAGTATTGCGCACGCATACTTCACCGATTCAAGCGCGTTACATGGAAAGCCATGAGCCGCCGATTAAGATTATCGCACCAGGCCGTGTTTACCGTGTTGATTCAGACGCAACGCACTCACCGATGTTCCATCAAATGGAAGGTTTGTGGGTTGATCAAGACGTTTCATTTGCCGATTTAAAAAGTGTGATTGTCAGCTTTCTGCGTCAGTTCTTTGAGCGCGATGATTTAGAAGTGCGCTTTCGCCCCTCTTTCTTTCCTTTTACCGAGCCTTCGGCTGAGATCGACGTAAAGTGGTCTAAGGGCTGGATGGAAGTGGGCGGTTGCGGCATGGTGCACCCTAATGTGCTGAAGAATGTGGGCATCGATAGCGAGAAATTCACAGGCTTTGCCTTTGGTATTGGCCTAGATCGTTTTGCAATGCTGTATTACGGCGTGAATGATTTGCGCCTCTTCTTCGAGAACGATATTTCCTTCCTCGAGCAGTTCAAGTAATTGGCACGTGCTGTTTAAAAAAGGAGTGCAGCTAAAGCGTAAAGCTTGCTTTAGCTGACTTGGCTTTTTCTAGCGGATGTTTAATTCTCCGCGTGTTCGTAGGTGCGAGTGATGAAATTTTCTGAACAGTGGTTGCGTAGCTGGGTTAACCCAGCACTAAATTCTGAGCAACTGGCGCATTTATTAACGATGGCCGGTTTAGAAGTAGAAGAAAATGACCCTGCAGCGCCTGAGTTTACTCAAGTGTTTGTGGCAGAGGTGCTGTCTGTTACTAAGCATGAAAATGCTGACAAACTCAATGTTTGTACTGTAAATGTGGGTGAAGCTGAGCCACTGCAAATTGTATGTGGCGCACCGAATGTGGCCCCAGGTATTAAAGTGCCTTGCGCCCGAGTTGGTGCGGCTTTGCCTGGCGATTTTAATATCAAAAAAGCTAAAGTTCGTGGGGTTGAGTCTTTTGGCATGCTCTGCTCGGGTGACGAATTAGGCATGCCCAGCGATGTAGATGGCTTAATGATTTTGCCTAGCGATGCGCCTATTGGCATGTCGATTCGCGAATATTTACAGCTTAATGATCGCTTGCTGACATTAAAGCTCACACCTAATCGCACTGATTGCTTGTCTATCAAAGGTATTGCGCGCGAAGTTGCTGCTTTAACGGATGCCGTGCTTAATCCGGTTGAAATTAAAGCTGTCGTACCGACGTGTGACGATGTGACTGCCGTATCGCTAAACGCGGGCGCTGCATGCCCACGTTACGCTGGTCGTGTGATCAAAAATGTAAATCAGGCGGCGGTCACTCCAGATTGGATGAAACAACGCTTAGAGCGTTCGGGTTTACGCTCGATCTCGGCGATTGTTGATGTAAGCAATTATGTGTTGTTAGAGCTTGGTCAGCCTATGCATGCCTTTGATGCAGATAAGCTGGAAGGTGGTGTTCAGGCTCGTTTTGCTAAGCCTGGCGAAAAAATTACGCTGCTGAATGAAAAAGAGCTAACGCTTGAAGCCGATATGCTGGTGATTGCGGATAGCGTGAAACCCTTAGCGCTGGCTGGCATTATGGGCGGCTTAGAGTCTGCCGTAGTGGTTGGTACACGCCATATCTTTTTAGAATCAGCCTTCTTTGCACCTAGTGTCATTACTGGGCGCTCACGCCGCGTTGGTTTTAGCTCAGATAGCTCGCATCGTTTTGAGCGTGGTATTGATTTTGCTAATGTGCTGAATGCGCTTGAGCGCGCCAGCCAACTGATTATTGAAATTTGTGGTGGTGAAGCCGGCCCAGTTACAGAAGCTGTGGCAGAGCTGCCAGCACGCCCAGCTGTGGCATTGCGTGTATCGCGCGTGGCCAAGGTGTTGGGCATTTCTTTAGCTGCTGATGAAATTCTTGCGCTGCTGGCACGTTTGGCCTTGCCAACGTCAGTGGCAGGCGATGTTATTACCGTAACCCCGCCGTCGTTCCGTTTCGATATTGTGATTGAAGAAGATTTAATCGAAGAAATTGCCCGCCTATTTGGCTACGACAATATCCCCGTTGCGCCATCTGCATCACGTCAGGTGATGCTGCCGCAGCCGGGCAATCTTCGAGCAACTTCTGCTTTGAAAAAATTAATGGTTTCTCGAGATTATTTCGAAGCGATCAGCTACGCCTTTGTTGAAGAAAAATGGGAAGCAGATTTTGCGGGTAATACTCGCCCGATTAAATTGCTAAACCCAATCTCCAGCCAAATGAGTGTAATGCGCTCTAGCCTATTTGGCGGTTTGATCTCAGCCTTGCAAGGCAATATCAAACGCAAGCAAGAGCGTGTACGCCTGTTTGAATTGGCTCGCGTATTTCATGGCAAGGACGCCAGCGCCCAGCCAGAAAAACTAGCTGGTTTAGCTTGGGGGCATCGCACTGCAGAGCAGTGGGCTAGCGCTAAGCAACAAATTGATTTTTATGATGTAAAAGCCGATGTAGAAGTATTGCTTGCTCCACGCCAAGCAGAATTCCGCCGTGCCGACCATCCAGCCCTACATCCTGGCCGCGCTGCCGAAGTGTTGTTAAACGGCGTCGTGGTTGGTGTGATTGGCGAGCTGCATCCTAAGTGGGTGCAATCGTACGATTTAGGCACAGCACCAGTCTTGTTTGAATTGGATGTAGCTGCACTTGTAAGCGTTGAACAGCTTACAGCGAAGCCTGTATCCAAACTACAAGTTGTTCGCCGTGACCTTGCCTTGCTGGTAGATGAAAGCTTGTCTGTGGCAACACTACAAGCCGCCTTCACCAATCTGAATAACCCGCTCCTTATAGCATCGGAAGTGTTCGATGTCTACCGAGGAAAAGGCATTCCAGAGGGTAAAAAAAGCCTTGCTTTCAAGATGTTAATGCAAGATACTCACAAAACTCTTACTGATGAGGAAGTCGACGCCGTTGTCGCGGATATGCTCCGTGCCGCTGAAGTAAACGGTGCGACGTTGAGAGTCTAATGCTAATGCAGTATACCCCCCCTACTATGATGACACTTACTAAAGCTGACTTAGCGGATATGTTGTTCGATAAGGTTGGCTTGAATAAGCGTGAAGCGAAAGACATGGTCGAAGCCTTCTTCGAGGAAATCCGCACGTCCCTTTCTGAGGGCGATTCGGTAAAACTCTCCGGCTTTGGCAATTTTCAGCTCAGAGACAAGCCACAACGTCCTGGGCGCAATCCTAAAACAGGCGAAGAAATCCCCATCTCCGCACGGCGCGTGGTTACCTTTCACGCCAGTCAAAAGCTGAAGGGAATGGTCGAAAGTCACTATGCAAAGCACCAGCCTCGTCATACCGACCAGTGATCTACCCTCTATCCCAGCTAAACGCTACTTCACCATTGGTGAAGTAAGCGAGCTGTGCGGGGTAAAACCGCATGTGCTGCGTTATTGGGAGCAGGAGTTCACGCAATTAAAGCCCGTAAAGCGGCGCGGTAATCGGCGTTACTATCAGCACCATGAAGTACTATTGGTGCGTCGAATCCGCTCACTACTTTATGAACAAGGCTTTACCATCAGCGGTGCCCGCAACCAACTATCCACACTTCGAGCAGAAGGGGATAGTGCAGGTGAGGGCACCACAGTGACAGAATTGCGTCATGAATTAGAAGCACTACTTGTGTGGCTGGATGACTAGCCAAGCAAGGGGCCGTAAGATATAATGCGTCCCTGAGTTCGGAATGTGGCGCAGCCCGGTAGCGCACTTGCATGGGGTGCAAGGGGTCGGAGGTTCGAATCCTCTCATTCCGACCAATAAAAACAAAGGGTTAGCGAAAGCTAGCCCTTTTGTTTTGCCCGTTATATTAGAAGTTCTTCTAATATGATTCGAAAAAAGCACTAAAATTAAGCAAAAAACTACATTCTTACAGGCCGTTTTGTGGGGCATTTTGGCGGTTTTTTTCTGGCAATTTCAGCACAACCTCGCTGACTGGTGTTTCCCTAAGCTTGATGTAGCTCTCGGTCATTTCTTCATCAGTATGCGCACCGCCAATACTGATTTGCTTTACTGTATAGCCATCGCGCTTTGCATCGGTCATTGCCTTCGCACGTAAGTCTTTTAGCGTTGCATTGCTAACCTCTGCTCGTTGCGCTGCACGTTTCCACGCTGAGCCTATTCCTGTTGTCGTATAAGGCTTTAACTCATGAGTGTGGATCACATACTCAGATTTGATTTCGCGCTCTGGGTACGCCTGTCTTGCTCTATTTAAAACATCTTGTACTGCTTGGTTCATTGGGACTTGTACTTTGGCACCACTGCTTTTTTCTGTTTTTGTCGGTGTAAATAAAATTCCTTCGGGGGTGATCTGATCCCCGCGCAGCAATCTTATTTCTGTTGTCCGCTGGTATAGCAAGAAGCAAAGATCTACGTAGCAACTGACCATCTTGCCGCTTCGTGTCGGCACCCCATCTAAGCCAATTAGCAATGAGTCCTTAATTTTATTAAATTCTTCATCAGTAATGTAGCGGCTTCGTTTCTTCGGTTTTGCAACGGATATCTCTCTGCATGGGTTTTCTGAGCGGTAGCCTCGACGGCAAGCCCATTTAAAGAAGTCTGATAGTTTTGATTGGAAAACTTGCCCCATTCGTTGTCCTTCCCATTGATCCACAAAAGCGGCAATATCGACAGGCATTACATTAGCTAGATTAAACTCTTTAAATGCACTTTCAATTGTATTGAAAATCCACATTAAATTATTATTTGCAGTTAGATGCATTTTTAATCTAGGCGGATCTTTCGGGGCTTCTTTTGCTCGTTTTTTTAAAATATATGCAGTGTAGTTTTTGAATATAGTTGGAAAATCCCCTTCTTCATCTTTTTGGGTATTGTGGTCAATTATTTTTTTTGCCGCTATTCTTGCAGTCAACTCACCATCTGCAATAGAGCAAAGACTATGCCATTGCCTTGCCTTTCCATCGAATGGGCTTACTGTATAGTTAGCTGTAAATAAATAATATTTACTAAACTTAACCTGATTATGTCTCTTGCTCAGGATCCCTTGATTTAGCCATTCGCGCGGCGTAAAGTGAACGAACGTTCTGTTTTGCGGAGGTGGATCATGCCCATCAATGGCATTCAGATGCAAAAAGGCTTGTCTTTGCCTGAGTTCAT
>NZ_JANXSO010000030.1 GCF_025352645.1 Iodobacter sp.
AGTCCACACTGGCGCAAGAGATTCAGCACCTTTATCCAGAGCAAAGCATTGTGGTGCCAATGGATGGCTATCATCTAGCCAATAGCGAGCTGGCCCGCCTTGGCAAAGCAGCAAGAAAAGGCGCAGAAGATACCTTTGATAGCGCAGGCTTTGCCTCGCTGATTCAGCGCTTAAAAACCCAGCCTAGCGATGAAACCATCTATGCCCCCGAGTTTCGCCGCGAAATTGAAGAGCCCATCGCCAACGCCATTCCTATCCAGCCCAAAAACCAGCTCATCATCGTCGAAGGCAATTACCTACTACTCAACACAGGCCACTGGGCCAAATTACACAGCCTGCTCGATGAAGCTTGGTATGTAGACGTAAACCACGCCCTCAGAGAATCCCGCCTTATCCACCGCCATATGCAATTTGGCCGCAGCGAAGCCGCCGCTACCGACTGGGCTCACAACACCGACGGCCCCAATGCAAGGCTGATTGAGGCCAGTAAAGAGCGGGCAGATTTAATATTTAGCTGGGATTAATCTGCAGAAACAAGATTGCCCTGCGCAATAAATTATTCATTTATCATTAACTGCAAGTTTAAGGTAAGCTAACATCATTCCTTAATTTAAAGTTCCTTGCTATGCACCGCATTCTTACTTTAATAGCTTTAATATTATTTGCCTCGCTCACAAGCTCAGTTTTTGCTGGTACAAATCTGCACGATAATGAAATCAGCAAAGACAATTCTACTGGCTCAAATATCAAAAAAACTAGGCTTTGGAATGGGCTGCCATTAAATAAACGCTATCACGAGCTGAGTGATGATGAGAAAGCCAGCCTTAACCGCGCCTATGAAAAAATCAATCTAGGTGATGAGCCCCCCTACCCTCAAGATGGATTACGGCAAATTGTAGAGGCTGTGGATCAAATTGCGAAAAAGCTACACCCCACGGGCAAGCTGCAATTGTTAGTTGATATCGATGAGCAGGGCAAAGCCAACAATGTTAGCGTACTCACCTCACCCAACCCACAATTAGCCGAGCTAGTTGCCTCCGTTTTATTACTTAGCCCATTTAAACCGGCAATCTGCAGCGGCCAGCCCTGCAAGATGCAATACCCGTTTAATTTGGTTTTTGAAAAGAAATTAAGGTAATACAGTGATTAAATAGTTTGCAAAATCAGATTAATAAGCGCAGCAGATGATTTTCAGATCATGGCAAAGCTTTGGGTATAATCGAAGCACGAAAATATTTCTGGACTAAGCTATGTTGCGTCGCCTTGATTCTCGTTCTGCTGATTTCCAATCTCAACTCTCCCAGCTACTGGCCTTTGAAACCTCGCAAGATCCTGAGGTAGATACCCGTGTAGCTGCGATTCTGAGCGATGTAAAAACGCGTGGCGACGCTGCCGTATTGGAATATACCCAACGCTTTGATGCCGTACCCGCACAAAGCATGGAAGAGTTAGAACTCACGCAGGCCGAGCTACAAGCCGCTTTCGAGCGCCTACCCGATGTGCAAAGAGATGCGCTAGTAGCCGCAGCAGAGCGAGTACGCAAATATCACGAGCACCAAAAAATGGCGTCTTGGCAATACACCGAGGCCGATGGCACGGTGTTAGGGCAGCAGGTGACCGCCTTAGATAGAGTGGGGATTTACGTACCGGGCGGCAAGGCATGCTATCCATCGTCGGTGCTGATGAATGCCATTCCCGCCCATGTGGCCGGCGTGGCCGAAATTATCATGGTGGTACCCACCCCGCGCGGTGAAAAAAATGATCTAGTGCTGGCCGCCGCCTTTGTCGCCGGTGTTAGCCGCGCCTTCTGTATTGGCGGTGCGCAAGCCGTGGGCGCACTAGCGTTTGGTACCGAAACCGTGCCTGCTGTGGATAAAATCACCGGCCCTGGTAACGCCTATGTGGCCGCCGCCAAACGCCGTGTATTTGGCGTGGTTGGCATCGATATGGTGGCTGGCCCTTCAGAGATTTTAGTGATCTGCGATGGCACAACCGACCCAGATTGGATTGCGATGGATTTATTCAGCCAAGCCGAGCACGATGAAATCGCCCAAGCGATTCTGCTTTGCCCTGATGAAGATTTCATCCAACAAGTCGCCGCCAGCATTGAAAAGCTACTCCCCAGCATGCCACGCCAAGACATTATTCGCGCCTCGCTCACTGGCCGTGGTGCGCTTATCTTAGTTAAAGATTTACATGAAGCTTGCGAAATTGCCAACTATATCGCCCCAGAACACCTAGAATTGTCTATAGCTACCCCAAAAGTCTACCTACCTGAGCTGCGCCACGCGGGTGCAATCTTTATGGGGCGATTTACCAGCGAGTCTTTAGGCGATTATTGTGCCGGGCCGAATCATGTATTACCCACCGCCCGCACCGCCCGTTTTGCCAGCCCGCTGGGGGTATATGACTTCCAAAAACGCACGAGTTTGATTGAGGTTTCCGAGGCCGGCAGCCAAACCTTGGGCCGCATCGCCAGCACTCTTGCTCATGGCGAAGGCCTAACAGCCCATGCACGATCTGCGGAATATCGTTTAAAAGATTGATATGTAAGAAACGTGTGGCGGGTTAGGCAAGCTATTTTGGTTTACCATCACCCGCCCAGACCCAACCTTAGGGGGCCTCGAAAGACCTATATTTCTAAATAAGACAAGGCGCATTTTAAAAAAACCGACGCTGCATATGTTTTATATGTAAGGAGATTTTTTTAAAACGCAACGCAGTATTATGACGAAAGATGGGTTTTTCGAGGTTCCCCTTAATAAAACAGCGGAATAAAACCGCCCATAAGCAGATTAATGAGCACCGAACAAACCCAGCAACTAATCGAACAACTTGAAATGAAGATTAGCTCATTTCAATACGTGCTCGCCTATCGCAATATTTTTGTGATTAGCTTTTTTAGCTCGGGCGAAATCTTAGATCACAATTATCCTTCGCACGAAACCGCCACCCAACTCGATCATTTCAGCTTTTTAATTGGCACCGATAATCTGGCGGCCATTAAAGCGCTGATTAAAACCTCCGTCAGTGGCTCGGATGGTTGGAAATTTTTTAATCGTGATTTAAAACTGCATTTATTTAGGGTGCAGCAAAATCTGTGGCAGATCGAAGTAGGATCAATCGAAGAAGAAAACGATAGCCATTATCCAAACCCAGATTTTGCTAAATTCTATAGCCTGACCGAAACGCTAACCGAATTCAGAGAATGGCAAGATAGTGGCGAAATTGATGAGGTATTAGAGCGCATCCGCAGCCAACACTTGCCGCAAATCCGCCAAGTGAAAGCCACTATTTCTGATCCTATTTTAATTATGTGCCTCGATTTAATCGAAGGGATTGTGGCATCGGCAATCAATGACAATGGCGAGATTGATAGCAGCCTATATGCCCTACTCACGCCTTCTGAAGTGCAAGTAGCTAAGTTTATTAAGGTTGGCATGTCTACCAAAGAAATCGCCCAAAGCTTAAGCGTGGCATCCAAAACGGTTGAAAACCACCGCAATAGCCTAAGAAGCAAACTAGGAATTACCAATAAAGGTATTAATCTGCGTAATTACCTAATCAGCTTATCCAGTTAAGCATAAACGCAAAAAAGCCCTGCTAAAAGCAGGGCTTTCTCATGCCACTACAAAATTACTGGCAAGCCGCACCCTTAGTCCAAACATCGCTCACATCAGGCTGATTACCTTGAGTCCACCATTTATTGGTGTATTCAAAGCCCTTGTATGAAACCTTAGTGGTGGATGCATACACCTGAGTGGCAGACCATGCAGCAGCAGCGCAAGTGTTTGAGCTACCCGCCTCAAAACTTACTGCAACGGATTGAGCCTTAGTCACATTGCTCAGGGTAAAACTGCTGCTGATCGCTTGTGCCACGCCATCTACCGTAATGCTCTTGATTTTAAAGTTAGCATTGGGTGTGATAGTGAAAACTTGATTGGTTTTTTCACGCACTTGCACCACACCAGATGGAGCAATCGTGCCGCCTGTACCTGCAGATGCAGTAACAGGGAAATAAACCGCAGTCGATGGATCATCAATCTTTATATCGCTGTAATTGCCGGTTACACCGTAGAAGTTCTTGGCGGACAAATCAGAGATTTTAGTATTGAGTAAACGCAACGCCTTAGTGTCACCACCATTGGAAGCTGGATTTAAGGTTAGTACCACATCAGCGCCATCTTGCTTCAAGGCTAAGGCGCTAAAATTGTAAGCAAATGCAGCTAAATTAACCGTGGTATTGGCAGCCTTAAAGTAATCAACGCTCTTGGCCTTACCCCAGCCCCAAGTGGTTGGATTAAGCAGCACTGTGTATTCCAACCCAGCGTAACTACCCGCCATATTAGTAAACATATCTGCACTAACTTGAGCACGCGTTACACCTGGCAACTCAATCCAAGAATAAATCCCACCGTCAGCAGCTTGTGTACCCACAAACAGGCTGCCATTGTCTTGGAATATTTTTAGGTGCTTAAAGCCCAAACCTGCCGTGCCTTGGATTTGATCTAGAGCAGGGTTAAAGCCCGTTGCAGTTTGCTTGCCCGACCATGCTAATTTATACACGGTAGATACAGCAATCACCGCAGCAGGATTTGCTTTTACAGCTGCAGCACTTACTTTTTCAAGCAATACAGACTGACCAGCAAATTGCAATAATGCGCCGCCTGCGCTATCTGTAACGGCTAGATTTGCCAGCGGATTAGAGCCTGTCCAGTTACGCAGCACAATCTTATCGTTGCCAACCACAAAGTCTTTCACTGTGGTGGTGCCATTAGGGTACTGGCTCAGATAAATTGTATTTTTGCCGCCACCGGTATAAACAGTGTCATTTCCCAAGCCTGCAGACAACACTTCATCTAGCGGGCCGCCGCTGATGATGTCATCACTTGGGGTATCAATCAGCGTATCGTAATTACCAAATTTATCGATATACGTGGTCACGCAGGTGCCCTGCTCATCGCAAGCCACTTTATTGGTGATCAATAAATCAGCGGCACCCCAAGCACCGCCCAAATGAGCCGCGGCCAATAAGCCAGACATGGTGGCTTTAATAGTGATCGGATTACCCTGCTCGTCTTTACCCGGCCAAGTTTTAGCTAAAGCCTGTGCCCAAGTCATATTGGCAGCCGCCAGTTTTTCTGACATCACGCCATAGTTAAAGCGCATGGCATCACGAATAACGTATTCTTGTTTTGCTGGGATTTTTAAATCAGCAAAGCTATTCACGCCATTTCTGCCAGAGAAAGTACCATCCCAGCGATTATTATGCGTACCGCGAACTTTATTGCCGCCCGAGCCAGGGATTTCAATCGTTGCTTCAGTAACGCCATTTGCCCATGTTGAATCAGGAGCAAAGATATAAAATTTATCTAGGGTTTCTGTTGCAGAAACATATTTCACCGGGGTGTAATAACCGGTATCAATCATTAATGCTTCACCAAGCTGATAACCAATAAAACCCCATGCATTTAACGAGCTATATTGCATGGTTTTAAACATGGCAGCTTGATCAGTGGCATTTTGATTGTAAATAGTATTTAAACCAAGCTTGGTGAAATACTGATTTACCGTTGTTGCTTCAATAATCAAACTACCCGTTGCTGGATCACGGACTGGCACGCCAGGTGTAACCACTTTGGCGTAACGTAAAATAGGTGAGTTAAAGTTTTGCTTATAAAAATCAGCTTTAGCCGGATCAATACCCGATTCAAAAGCGCGCATATTATCAAGGAAATTTTGAAAAGACCCTTTAGTGGTTGCAGGCGCGGCAGCCGCAATCATTGGTACAGAAACTAATAAAGAAGCTAATATGGTTAAGCGGCATTTCATTTTCATTTGTCTCTCAGGTTGTTTAAGGTAAATGCTATAAAAAGCACAAACTTTTATTTATATGAAAAATTCAATTTGCTCTAATACTTAGCCTATTTCACTGCTACACCTCCCGATAAGAATGACCTAAAAAATTCTACAATCAACAACACCCCCAGCAGATGAATATGACCAAATCACGCTATATTCATCTGCTAAGTTAGCTCTTAAAAGCAAAGCTGAGCCGCGGCCCTAGCGCTGCATTCACGGCTACCGTAGCTGCACAAATGGCTGGCTAATTCTGGCACGGCGTCATAGGCGTTTCTTAAACCAATCACCACCAATTGCGCGCCAAATTTCTCTGCCAATTGGGCCAGTAGCGCTTTGGAGGCCGCTTGTTTAAAGTCTTCGCCGGGTAATGGATAATTTTCGATTACAGCCAGCACCACTTGCTGTGGCTGAACGTCTACACTGGCCAGCCAAGCTTGTGCTTCTTGGTGATTCAAAATATTGAGTTGCTCACTGGCCACGCCTTGGCTTAGTTCGGCAGCAAAATAATCAAAGGCAGGCACTGCTTGATTGGGGCCAATGCCGCGTGGGTTCACCAAATTGGCGTAATCAGCCAGCGGCGTGGTTTGCACCACAAACACCTCTTTGCCCGCTTGAATCGGTAGATTGTGGGCGCTATCGCTAAGGATTTTGACGGCGGCCACGGCCGCGGCTTGCTCTACTTTACGATTGGCGACGATATTGATTTCTTGATACATCGGCATCGTTGTAAGCCTTGCCAGCTTAAAGGCCACAACTCGCTCAACGATTTTATTTAGATCCGCCTCGGGCATGCGGCCATCTTCCACTGCGCTTACAATTGCACCGATCATGGCCAACTGGTTTTCAAGGTAATTATCGTTGTGATCGTAATGCTCTTCAGAGAGCATCATCATGTCGATACCTGCTTTAAACGCAATAATCGCCGCTTCTACTGGCGGGAAATTCCGGCGAATCGCGCCCATATTCATGCTGTCGGAAATCACAATGCCTTTAAAGCCCAGCGTATCGCGCAATACGCCCTGCAAGATAGCTCGGGATAATGTGGCCGGATATTCAGGATCAATTTGTGGATAGCAGATATGTGAGGTCATCATCAGCTCTACACGCGCATCAATCGCAGCCTTAAAGGGCGCCAAATCTTCGATCAGCAAAGTGGCCAGCGATTTATCCACCACGGGAATTTCGCGGTGCGTATCGCCCGTGGTATCGCCGTGCCCTGGAAAATGCTTGGCACACACCACAATGCCACCATCGTGCGCACCGTGTACGGCAGCGCCAACTTGGATCGCCACCTCGGCAGGTATTTCACCAAAGGCACGGGTATCAATAATGGGGGAATTAGGTTGCAAATTGACGTCAGCGCAAGGGCCAAGCACACAATTAAAACCTGCCGAACGCATTTCTAGCCCAAACACGCTATACATCTGCGCCGTTAGCGCAGGATTATCTGCCGAGCCAAGTGCCAAATTACCTGGCCCAGTGGAAGACTCAGGGGTCAGTACGCTCCAAGCGCCTTCCTGATCCACGCCCAGCAGCATTGGCACAGAATCTACTCGCTGGTTGACAATCGCCGTCATAGCACGGGTTAGTTGCTGCGCTTCTGCAAAGGTACTGGCATTATCTTGGCTAAGATAACAGCCACCCAAGTTATAACGCTCGATCAAAGAACGAGCCGCTTCTGCGTCTTTGCCTGGAAAAGCCAAAATAAATAATTGACCGACTTTTTCTTCTAAAGACCAGTTACTGATCTTCTCAGCAGCTTGGCTTTGATACGATTCAAACATACAAAACTCCAAATTTAGGCAATAAGGGGCCAGAGGCCGTGCAAAACACGGTCTGAGCTCAATAAGAAATAGGTAATTCAGGAAAAAAGATCTGTAGACACAAAGAATAGGTAGAGCCAAAAGCGCACTGAATAAGAGAAAACTGTAGTGCTCACAAAAAGTCAGAATTAAATACGCTCTTTTGGTTTTCTCCGTGTCACTCTGGGGCCGAAGTATTCTCTGTGGTTCAAGATTTGGGTTTTATGGCGTCACACGTGGGCACGAGTGCACCCTATACGTTTAACGCTTTTTCTTGCGCAAATTGCCCATCGTCAATGTCACGGCAAAGATGATAATTAAGCCACGGAAGATCAGCTGTTGATCCACGTTCAAGCCCATCAAGACCAGCCCGTTATTCACCATGCCCATAATCAGCGCGCCAATAATTGAGCCCATCACCGTACCCTTGCCGCCAAATAAGCTGGTTCCACCGATAATGACGGCCGCAATAACCATCATTAAATCGTTTTCGCCCAAGGTGTAACGCGCACTTTGCAGCCGGCCCGCATACAAAATCCCCGCTAGGGCAGCAAGCGATGCATTCAGCACCAGCACATATAGCTTGATGCGATTCACATTAATGCCTGAATACATGGCCGCTATTTTATTGCCGCCGCTGGCTAACACCTCTTTACCAAAGGCGGTGCGGCGTAATAACACATGACCTAGCACGGCAATAGCGATCATCCATAAAAACAGTACCGAAACTGGGCCAAAATCGCCGGAACCAAAGACAAAAACAAAGCCTTCGTGCTCAACAGGAATGGATTGCAAAGCGGTAATCCAGCGGGTAACGCCGGTGATAATCCCCGCCATACCTAAGGTCACTAAAAAAGAAGGGATGCCTACTTTGGAGACAAACAGGCCATTAATCAGTCCACACAAAGCCCCTGCCAGCAGTGCGCCCAGCACGGCCCAAACCACGCCATAAGGCATCAGCAGCGCAGCAGTAACGGCGGATAAGGCGACGATTGCGCCAAAAGATAAATCAATTTCTGCTGCCGATAATACAAAGGTCATCCCCACCGCCATGATGGAAATCATGGCGGTTTGCCGAGCAATATTCATTAAATTGCCAGCGTTTAAAAAGCCTTTATCGTGCAAAGTAATCGAAAAAAATAAGAAAATACCAATAAAAACCAAATAGATAACAAAGTTTTTCCACTCTATTTGGCGTTTTGGTAGCTCGATGGCGTCCGCTTTATTAACCGTGATATCCATACCTTGCCTCTTAACTGAAGGTTATTCACAACGATTGTTAGTCCAACGAAAAAACCATTGAAATCCGCATGATTTTTGGCTGAATTGTTGGCTACTCAAACATTTACACCCATCAAACAATGATAGGGATACTGCATTTTTTCGTGTGTTTCGTAATTTTCGTGGACTGTGTATTTTTTAATCTTGCTGCGTCACATCCGCCTATAAAAAAGCCACACACGCAGCTCAATTTAAAACTTACTGCACTGCCGCAAGCAGCCGCTCTTCAGATAATCCTTCGCTCATTTGCCCAGCAATCCGGCCTTTGTTCACGATATAAGTGCTATCGCAAAAGCTGGCGATTTCGCTGTATTCGCTAGAAACAAACACCACCGCATTACCCGCTGCCGCGTATTCATTAACGATGCGCATAATTTCGTATTTAGAGCTTAGATCGATACCAAAGGTAGGATCATCCAGCAGCATAATGCGCGCGCCAGTGCTCATGCATTTGGCGATGACTACTTTTTGCTGATTACCGCCGGATAAAAACCTGACTTGCTGCTCCGGCCCGCTGGTTTTTACGTGTAAGCGCTTAATCAGGGACTCAACCAGTTCTCGGCTACGCACCTCATCAATAAGTAAGTTTGGAGCCAACTTATCAAATAAGGACATTAACATATTGTCAGAAACACTAAAATCTAAAACCAAGCCTTGGCTGCGCCTATCCTCAGGCACAAGATTGATTCCCAACTTAATTGCGTCTTTAGGCGTGCGGATTTTAACTTCTTCGCCATCTAGCAAGATCTGCCCTGAGGCGATGGTATCTAGACCAAAAATAGCTTGTAGAATTTCGGTGCGGCCACTGCCCAATAAGCCAGCCAACCCCACCACCTGCCCTGGGTAAACGGCAAAAGACACTTCATTTAAGGCCGTAGTGACCACGTTTCTTAGCTCTAGTAAGGGCGTTTGCTTGGTGTTTACATTACGCTGCCAGTTTTCATTGGCTTGGCGATGATGGCCCAACATATCAGCCACCAGCGCTTCTAGATTAGTGCTGAGCACCGGCGAGCTACGTACCAGATGGCCATCTCTTAATACGCTCACCGTATCGCAAATCTTAAAAATATCCCGTAAATAATGTGTGATATAGATGATGGAAACCCCTTGGGATTTCAGCCGTTTAACCACCGTAAACAGCTTTTCGATTTCCATATCGGATAAAGAAGCAGTTGGCTCGTCCAAGATAATCATCTTGGCCTCTTGCGAAATGGCTTTGGCGATTTCCAATAGCTGCTGTTGGCCCATCGTCAGCTCGCCTACCGCCTGCCGTGGGTCGAGCGTTACACCCATTTTTGCCAGCACCGCCAAGGTGGCCTGCTCCATCGCGGCGTGATCGACCAAGCCCCAACTACCTTGCCAATTAGCCATAAACAGGTTTTCTGCCACGCTCATGGTGGCAACAAGGCTTAAATCCTGATAAACCATCACAATGCCTGCTGCACGCGCATCCCGTGGTGATTGAAAATCAACCACCTTGCCAAATACCTCCAGCTGACCTGCATCACGCTGATAAAAGCCATTTAACAGCTTCATCAGGGTGGATTTACCCGCACCATTTTGCCCAACAATCGCATGAACTTCGCCTTGTCTTAGGGTGAAATCCACCCCTTTTAGCACGGCATTGCCATCAAACGATTTAGTCAGGCCGCGTGCTTGAATCGCTATTTTATTCATTTGTTTTCCAGGGCTTACTGTGTAGGCAACTTCACCAAGCATAATTTAGGCGCTTATCACAAGACGATCACGGGTCTGTTAGCCTTGAATCATCGTAGGGCGGGTGAAATCCACCGTTTTCTAGCACTTCATGCCAAAGTCTGGCGGGTTTCACCCACCCTACGAAAGATGCTCTACATACCATTGGCTTTTGTGGACTTCAGCTGTACGCGTGGGCAAAAATATTGCCCACGCTACAATTATTTTTTTGCGGCCAAAGCCTTCACAACGGCATCTGGCGGCTGGCGAAATAAGGCTTTTTGCCACTGAGTAGATAGATTATTGGAGGTGACCTTGATGGCATCCACGGTGACAAAGGCTGGAGTTGGCTTATTCAGTAGCGATAAAGCGCCCATGGTGGCAAGCGTTTTGCCCATGTCATACGGCAGATCGCTCACAATCCCCGCCACATTGCCGCCTTTCACCATATCCAGCGCATTAGCCGCGCCTAAGTCCATAGTGATCACTTTTACATCTTTACGCCCTGCAGCACGCACTGCGGCAGTAACGCCTTCGGCAATCGCATCCCAAGGGGCATAAATCGCTTTTACTGATGGGTTTTGCGTCAGAATGGCTGAGGCAATCACTTCGCCATCGTTTGGATTGGCAATCCCCTTATCCGCCACTACTTTGATATTTGGGTAGCGTGCTAATACCGCCTTAACCGCATTATCACGTTGATTGGTTACATAGTAATTAGCCGCATGGTGAATCACCGCCACATCGCCCTTGCCACCAATGCTGTCAGCCATTAGCTCTGCAGCTGATTTACCCATGCCAAATAAATCATCCGTCACAATACCTGCGTAATCTTTACCAACCTTAAAGCCCTGTGGTGCATTGCTAATAAATACCAGCTTCACGCCCTGCTGCACCGCTTGCTTAAATGCTACCGCGCCCGAAACCGGATCAATCACTAGGGAAATAATAATATTTGGCTTGAGCGCTAAAACAGTTTCTAAATCGGTGCGCTGTTTTTTAGGATCCATTTCAGCGTCTGTCACCGCCACTACTTTAATCCCTAGCTCATCAAATACTTTTTTTGCACCTGCAATCAGCGCGGTCGAAAAATCTGAAGTGGTATGCATCAAGATGGCCGCTTTGTAATCTTTGCCCTTTAACTGAGCCAGATCTTGCGTTGCGATCTTTACTTGAGCGTAAGGTGTGGGTGTTTCACCATTTGGCCCAACGGTGTGATCCACGGCTGCCAAGGCATTTGTACAGAACAAAGCAAGCAATAGACCTTTTAGACTTGTGCGCATTTTACCGACCTCACCTTAGGTGTTAATAGGTGTAGTTTAGGTGTTTTATAGGTGGTGTCAACAGTCAAACACAAATAAATGCCAAATAAATAAGTAATCAATGATTTAGCAACACAAATCCTCGTTACTAGATAAATAACGGCTAAAAAACAAAGGCATAAAAAAATTCCCCTGACTAAGCAGGGGAATAAATGCCGAGAAACCGGCAGAGGAAAACATTAAGAATTACTTAGCAGCAATGCGCTCATTCCACTTTTTAGCAGCAGTATTCAAAGCTTCTTTAGCTGATTTACGGCCTTCAATTGCGGCTTGAACTTCATCATTGAACTCTTTATTCATCGATGTTGCATCTGGCATTAGCGCAGCTGGCAGGGTCAAAGTACGTGCAGCACCCATTGATTTAGCGGCGGTCGCACGTGCTACGCCAACCGGATCGCCACTGGCTGCGCCAGACATAAAGAATTCGCTTTCAGCCGCTTTGCGAGCAGATGGGAAAGTAGTCCCAGTTGCTTGTGAAAAGCCTAATTGCTGTTCGCTATTAGTCAGGAACAAGCCCAATTTAGCTGCAGCTTCTGGATATTTGTAAGCTTTAGGCTGAACAAACGCCATCAACCAAGCTCCCAGAGCCATTTTGCCGCCGCCCGATGGGAAAGCCATCACAGCAGTGCGATCATAAGCTGGCTTATTATCAGTCACCAATTTACCCAAGGCGGTTGGGCCTGTGGTCATCATGGCGATTTTGCCAGCGCCGTAACCGGCAATTTCTTGTTCAAATTCAAGGCGGAAGCTGTCTTTTGGCAAGACGCCTTCTTTGTAAAGGCTAGCAAACAATTCAACCGCTTTAATATGCTTAGGGCTATTAAACACAGCTTTGCCATTTTCGAAAATTGGCAGGCCCATATACTGGAACCAAGGGATCATGCCGCCATCGCCGCTCTTGGTTGCCAATTTAGGCGAGAATGCAACTACGCCCGTTTTTTTAGTAATGGTACGAGCCGTCGCTACAAATTCATCAAAATTCTTAGGATCAGCCTTAATGCCACTCTTGCTTAGAATTTCTTTGTTATACGCAATCACAGATACTGCGTTATAGAAAGGATAGCCATAAACCTTGCCATTAACGGTTAAGTCTTGCAGAGCGCCCGGCTGATATTCAGCTTTATTTTTGCCCATCAAACCATCAAGTGGTTGCAGCAAATCTTTGTGCGCATATTCATGCGTCCACGGGGTATTAAAATTAACCAGCGCAGGTGGATTACCCGCAGCAATGGCCGAAATCAGCTTAGGCTGAATTTGATCCCAGTTCATATCAACCCAAACGGCTTCTAGATCTGGGTTAGCCTTGTTGAAGCGCTGAACTGCATCGTTCCAGTAAGGGGCAAACTTAGTAATGTTAAATGTCCAGAATTCAACTTTGATAGGATCTGCTGCGTGAGCAAAAGTTGAAGACAGCATGGCTGCCAGCAATAAAGGACGTACTAACTTAAAGCGCTTTGACATAATTCTCTCTCTCCGAGTTTATGAAGTGGTCTTTTAAAAGAAGCCCCACCCTATGGGATACGACATTAAATCTATTGACTCGACTTATTGATTCGATGTTTAAACACCACACCTGTTTCAAATTTTTCTATTTAGTCGCTAACCACCACCCAAATAAGCTCAGCACAGAGCGGATAAGGGCTAAAATAATCGCCGCACTTTGCAATGTGCAATAATTACATTGCCTTAGGTGATTAAAAGCAAAATGTAGGCATTTTGTAGGTGAACGTCAAGGATTACGCGTTTTCGTTGTATTTTTGTCATAACTACAATCCATGGCTTATTTCTTGCTTAAAAATTTCTTTTTCTGAACAAATTCTTTCTAAAAAGCAGGGAATATGGCTAAGCGCAATCAATACGTCGAGTACTTGCTAGAACAGCTCGCAGGCTTGGGCACCTTACGTGCTAAAGCCATGTTTGGTGGTTATGGCTTTTATTGCGACGAGATTTTCTTCGCCATCGTGGTGAACGATATTTTGTATATCAAAGCGGATGCCCAATCTAAAGAAGAGTTCACCCGCCTAGGGCTAGCCCCCTTTAGTTACCACAAGAAAGACGGCACGCCGCAAAGCATGGCTTACTACCCGCCACCAGATACCGCCCTTGAAGAACCAGAAGAGATGATAATTTGGGCAAAAAAAGGCATTGCTGCGGCTTTACGTCAACGCTAAGGCTTCACGGCAGCACCGTTCTCGTAGACAATTGAGATGAAAATCACCATTTGATCAAAAATCAAACCGGTGCCAGATCTCTGTCACGCTGAACCCAGATAAGACACTGGTATAAAAATTTGATGCCGATATTATTTTTAAATAAACCACCTTCGGGGATTTATTAATGCGTCAGATCACTGTTAGCCGTAATACGCTAGAAACTCAGATTACCCTCACCTTAAATTTGGATGGAACTGGGGTATCAAAATTTGATACCGGCGTGCCCTTTTTTGAACATATGCTGGACCAAGTTGCCCGTCATGGCCTATTTGATATCGAAATCAAAGCCGTGGGCGATTTGCATATCGACGCTCACCACACCGTAGAAGACGTAGGCATCACCCTGGGCCAAGCGTTTGCTCAAGCCGTGGGCGACAAAAAAGGTATACGCCGTTACGGCCATAGCTATGTGCCACTGGATGAAGCGCTCAGCCGCGTGGTGGTTGATTTATCTGGCCGTCCCTGTTTGGAATACAACGTTAACTACACGCGCGCCATGATTGGCGGTTTTGACGTTGATCTATTTGGCGAATTCTTCCGCGGCTTTATCAATCACGCCGCCATCAGCTTGCATATCGATAATCTAAAAGGCCAAAACGCCCATCATCAAGCCGAAACCGTATTTAAAGCGTTAGGCCGAGCCTTACGCATGGCGGTGGAGTTAGACGAGCGCATGGCAGGGATCACCCCCTCCACCAAGGGCACGCTCGTCGGCTAATGCGCATCATCTGCGCCTTGCTGCTGCTCTATGCCAGCCCAAGCCACAGCAGTAATTGGCTGCAATGGGCAAGCGATAGTGACTCCAGCAGCTGGATTGATACTGATTCTGTGATCGAGCGCCGTAACCAAGTTTACTACCGCTATCAATGGCGCTATTTAAACGCCCAAAGCAGTAAAGATGGCGAATACGACAGCCGCCAAACCAGCGTTGCAGTGGATTGCCAAACAGGGCGCAGCGCTAGCCTAAAGCATCTTTTGATACGGCAAAACACAGTCATCGCTGAGCTAGTTGGCCATGATTTCCTTACTCAAAGTTTGGCAGGCACGGTGCATGCTGTCGCTTGCCTGATTAATGAGCAGAAAAAACGTGGCACAGCCTTGCAACTGTGTCAGTATCAAGCTGATATCAATCACCCGATCTGCGGCGATGCGGCCCTGATCAAACGCTGAAAATACGCCATGAAAATTGCAGTTGTTGATTATGGAATGGGCAATTTACGCTCAGTCACCAAGGCTTTAGAACATGTAGCAGGCGACTTGGCCAATATTGTGCTGACTGCCGATCCCGCTATTGTTGCAGCAGCAGACAAAGTGGTCTTCCCAGGCCAAGGGGCTATGCCCGATTGCATGAAAGAATTGACCGAGCGCGGCTTAAAACAAGCCGTGCTTGATGCGGCTCAAAACAAACCCTTTCTAGGCATTTGCGTAGGTGCACAGCTTTTATTTGAATCCAGCGAAGAAGGCCATACCGCAGGGCTTGGGGTATTTAAGGGCAAGGTAGTACGCTTTCCCAAGGAAAAAATGCTGGATGCCCAAGGGCAAAAATTAAAAGTGCCGCATATGGGTTGGAATGAAATGTTTAAGGTGCAAGATCACCCGCTGTGGGCAGGTATTGCCGAAGGGGAACGCTTTTACTTTGTGCACAGCTATCATTTTCAGCCTAGTGAAAACATTGCCGTGTTAGAAAGTGCCTATCCATATCGCTTTGCAGCGGCGGTTGCAAGGGATAATATCTTTGCTATTCAATGCCATCCTGAAAAAAGTCATCATGCTGGTCTAAGCTTATTAAAGAATTTTGTAAACTGGAACGGTAAAATCTAAAAGGTAGTTGGAATGAAGCGCTTCTGGATTCAATTCTGCTCCGCACTAAAAACCAGCTTATTGATGACGGGTACTTTTAGTGTAGTGATGGAATGCTTCAATAGCCCTGCTGATGCAGAGCGGCCATCTAGCCTATTTTTCTTTGTTTTTATGCTGGTTTGTAATGTCTTGATTCAATCTGGACAAAACTTTTTCTCCACACTTAAAAAAACCTGACGCCATTATGCTGATCATTCCTGCAATCGACCTAAAAGACGGCCAATGTGTACGCCTACGCCAAGGCGAAATGGACGACGCCACGGTATTTTCTGACGACCCAGCCAGCTTTGTAAGCCATTGGCTAGGCCAAGGCGCTCGCCGCATGCACCTTGTTGATCTAAACGGCGCATTTGCTGGCAAGCCAAAGAATTTAGCTGCGGTTAAAAGTATTCTCAAAGCGATCAACGGCGAAGTACCCGTACAACTGGGCGGCGGAATTCGCAGCTTAGAAACCATAGAAATGTATCTAGATGCAGGTATTGATTACGTCATCATCGGCACTGCTGCTATTAAGCAACCTGGCTTTTTACATGAAGCCTGCGATGCTTTTCCTGGCCAAATTATTGTTGGTCTAGATGCCAAAGATGGCTTTGTGGCTACCGATGGCTGGGCAAAAATTACGGATTTAAATGTGATTGATCTGGCCAAACGCTTTGAAGGCTACGGCGTAGAAAGTGTGATTTACACCGATATTGGCCGTGATGGCATGCTGAGCGGCGTGAATATCGAAGCCACCGTAAAACTAGCGCAAGCACTGAGCATTCCTGTGATTGCTTCTGGTGGCTTAACTAATCTAGACGATGTAAGAAAACTAGCCGAAGTAGAGGCAGAAGGCATTGAAGGTGTCATTACCGGCCGAGCCATTTACGAAGGCACGATAGACTTTAAAGCGGCACAAGAACTCGCCGACGAATTGTCTAACTAGCAGCCAGTCTAACTTAAGCGTCAATAAAAAATAAACGATAGATTTGGGGCATAGTTTGGTAGATTTAGCGGCGAATAGCAGGCTATTTAACAAAAAATCCAGCGAAACAGCACCCAATCCGGCGTTTTTGCAGTACGACGATTAAAGTCCGACCAGCTGATTGGGGCGCGGCAAGCCCTACTCCGTGAGGCATTCATGTCACAGCCTGAATGGTTTGATTGGGCCAGTAGCGAACGAAAAATTGGCGACTATCTGCAAGAGCAGGATCCACTGTTCTTTGAGCAAGTCTGCCAATTGCTATTTGATTGTGACCCAATGATGATCCCGCTGGTCATGGAGCCTCAGGGCTACGCCCCCGAAGTTGGCAGTATTTTACGTGTATTGCCGCAATGCCAATCTGAAGACGATGTTCGAGAAGTCGTGCATAACGTCTTTGTTCAGTGGTTTAGCTCTGAGTTTGCCGGCTGCCCAGGCCAATATAGTGAAACGGCCAACAAACTCTGGGAGCTATGGAGCGCTCAGCAATCCGAATAAGCCCCGTCTTTTCCTAAAAAGCCCGAAAAACGCCATGTCCCTTGCTAAACGTATTATCCCCTGTCTTGATGTCACCGCTGGCCGCGTGGTCAAGGGTATCAACTTTGTAGGCCTGCGTGATGCAGGTGATCCAGTCGAAATCGCCAAAAAATATGATGACCAAGGTGCAGACGAGCTCACCTTCTTAGACATTACCGCCTCATCCGATCAGCGCGATATTATTTTGCATGTGATTGAAGAAGTAGCCGCCCAAGTGTTTATTCCACTGACGGTGGGTGGTGGGATTCGGGTGGTTGATGATATCCGCCGCCTGCTCAATGCGGGAGCCGATAAAGTCAGCATCAACACCACCGCCGTGACCAACCCACAAATGGTAAAAGACGCCAGCGATCGCTTTGGTAGCCAAGCGATTGTGGTAGCCATTGATGCCAAGCAAGTCAGCCTGCCAGGCGAGCCATTACGCTGGGAAGTGTTTACCCACGGTGGCCGCACCGCCACGGGGCTAGATGCCATTGAATGGGCCGCGCGGATGCAGCAATTTGGTGCTGGCGAGATTTTACTCACCAGCATGGATAGAGATGGCACCAAGATTGGCTTTAATCTGCCACTCACCCGTGCAGTAAGCGATGCGGTGGATATCCCCGTGATTGCCTCTGGCGGCGTAGGCAATCTGCAGCATTTAATAGATGGCGTGATCCAAGGCCACGCCGATGCGGTGCTTGCCGCCAGCATCTTTCACTTTGGCGAATATACCGTGCGCCAAGCCAAAGAAGCCATGCGTATCGCAGGGATTGAGGTGCGCTTATGAGCTGGCTGGATGAAATAAAGTGGGATGAAAAAGGCCTCGTACCCGTGATTGCCCAAGATCAAGAAAGTGGCCGCATACTGATGTTTGCCTACGCCAACCGTGAAGCGGTGGCGCTCACCGCCGAAAAAAACACCGCGCACTACTGGACTCGTTCAAGGCAAAAGCTCTGGCATAAGGGCGAAGAATCTGGCCACTTTCAAAAGGTATCGGCCATCCAGTTTGATTGCGATGGTGATGTGCTGATCTACCAAATCGAGCAAGTGGGTGGCATTGCCTGCCATACTGGCCGCCCCAGCTGTTTTTTCCGCACCTTGATCGATGGCGAGTGGGTCATCACTGATGCGGTGCTCAAAGACCCCGAACAAATTTACGCCGCCAAGCCTTAAGGTCATCCCTCAGGGCGCGGTATGCCAGCGTCTTTAGTGGCAAGATTTCCATATAATCGCCACATACTTGTAACCTATTAGCAATATAATCGAGCTTGAAGTACATCAGATAAGGTAAAGCTATGGTCTCTGCAGATATTCTGGAACGCTTATCCACCACGCTGGCCAAGCGCCGTAATAGTGATCCTTCCACCTCTTATGTGGCTAAATTGCTGCATCAAGGCACCGATGCCATCTTAAAAAAGGTGGGGGAAGAAGCGGTAGAAACCATTATGGCGGCCAAAGATGGCGATAAACTGCATATTGTCCGAGAAGTTGCCGATCTGTGGTTCCATACCATGGTGCTGCTGGCCCATGAAGGCTTAAGTGCCGACGATGTGCTCGCGGAACTAGCCCGCCGTGAGGGAATTTCGGGCATTGACGAAAAAAACTCACGGCAGGAGCAATAGCATGAGCGATTGCCTATTTTGTAAAATTGCCGCTGGTGAGATTCCCGCAAAGAAAGTATTTGAAGACGATGATGTGATCGCTTTTCACGATATTCACCCCGTTGCACCCGTGCATTTTTTAGTGGTGCCCAAAGTGCATATCGATTCTTTGACACACGCCACAGCAGAACATCAAGCAGTGCTAGGCAAAATGCTGCTTTTGACGGCCAAGCTTGCCAAAGAGCAAGGCTTGGACGATGGCTATCGCACTATCATTAACACCGGCCATGGTGGTGGGCAGACTTTCTTCCATCTACATATGCATGTGATTGGTGGCAAGCCCCTTACAACTAATATTTCAGACATCACCACGCAATAAGCGTGAAGCAAGGAGATTATCATGGGTTCATTTAGCATCTGGCATTGGCTGATCGTTTTGGTCATTGTGGTTTTAGTTTTTGGCACTAAAAAGCTCGGCAATATTGGTAAAGACTTAGGCTCTGCGGTAAAAGGCTTTAAAGACGGCATCAAAGACGGTGAAACCCCGGCCGCCAAGAGTGAAGATAAACCCGTCGAAACCGACAAACGCTAAGGTTCGCCCGTGTTTGATGTTAGTTTTGGTGAGCTCATTATTATCAGCGCCGTCGCCTTAGTTGTGATTGGTCCAGAGAAACTGCCTAAGGTGGCGCGAACTGCCGGTGCCTTGCTGGGCCGTGCGCAGCGCTTTATTTCAACGGTGAAATCTGATCTAGATAAAGAATTTCAACTTGCTGAACTTGCTAAAGTTGAAGCAGAAATTCGTGCCGAGGCAGGCCATCTCAGCCAAACCATTCATCAGCCCCTAGAGGAAGCAAAGGCCGCGTTGTCTGAGCCTACTGAGCCTAAAGAACAGCCAGCGGCTGATGAAATCCCTGCTGGCCCTCAAGGTGATTTATTCGCCCCGCCTGCAGCAGCACATGCAGAATCTAGGCCAGATCGGCGTTAAAACCAGCCCGATGATGCAGGCTAAAGGTGGGCAGCTTGCCCACATCGCCTAGCGGATAGCACATCATCACCTGGGAAAAAACCTGCCCACTCCACCTATCTCGGCGTTAAATATGACGGATAACCTCCAGCCTCTCTTAGTCCATTTACTCGAATTGCGTACGCGGATTATACGTATCGCAGCGGTTTTCTTGGTCGGGTTTCTTGCCTGCTTTTATTTTTCAGAACAGCTTTATGATCTGATGGTGGCCCCGCTGACTCACGTTTTACCTAATCAGCGCCTAATCACCATTGGCATTGCCTCCCCCTTTATGCTGCAGATAAAAATCACCTCAATGGTGGCTTTTATGATTACCCTGCCACATACGCTTTACCAGCTATGGGCCTTTATTGCCCCTGCCCTTTATGCGCAGGAAAAAAAGCTCATCTTGCCACTGGTGGTCGCATCTACCCTGCTCTTTATGTTGGGCGTTAGTTTTGCTTATTTCCTTGTGTTTGGTGTGGTATTTAAATTTATTGTTTCAGTGATTCCAGCCTCGATGCAATGGCTGCCCGATTCTGGCGAGTATTTGGATTTTGCCATTGGGATGTTTATCTCCTTTGGCGTAACCTTTGAAGTACCGATTCTGGTGATTGTGCTGGTTAGGATGGGCTTTATCAGCATCGCTAAACTGAAAGAAATCCGTCCCTATGTTATCGTCGGCGCCTTTGTCATCGCGGCGGTTGTTACCCCGCCGGATGTGGTATCCCAATGCCTGTTGGCCATTCCGCTTTGGTTTTTATTTGAAGCGGGCGTTTTGGTCGCCAGCTGGATGTATAAAACTCCCCAAGAAAGCATCGAAAACACACCATGATCCCGCAACTAAGAATATTCCAAACCCTGCTGTTTTTACTTGCCGCAGTTCCCTGCGGTATTCCTTTTCGCTATGCGCCTAATCCGGTATTCCCCTCAGAGCTAGCCGCCTTGGTGCTTGCAGTACTGATGGTACTTACCGCTGCGGCTCTACCTAGCTACAAAAAATCTAGCCCGCCTTATGCCAGCTTGATCTGGTTTGGTTTAGCTGCGGTAATTGCCCTACAAATGCTCGTCATGCCGGTACTCTATTGGTCTGATCGCACCGAGCCTATTCTTTACGCGCTTACCGCAGCGTTTTCAGTATGGGCATTAGCCAGAGCAAGAGATCATTTTGGCAGCATGCAGCTTGCCCCTTTCTTTGCTTGGGGTTTATTAGCTGGAGCCATTTTTAATTCTGGCGTATCAGTGCAACAGGTTATCGAGCTGATCCAAAACGGCCCACGCTTAATTTTTGGCCACTTAGGCCAGAAAAATCTCTATGGTCATTATCTAACTTGGGGCTTAGCTGCCGCAGCGTGGTTGGCCGCAGAAAAAGAATTACCTAGAACGTGGTTTTGGCCAGTGGCGATGTGGCTAGCGCTAGCCATTGCATGGAGCAGCTCGCGCTCACCGTTTATGTATGCTGGCGCTTGGCTGGTATTTGGTGGCCTATCTGCTTGGCTGGGCAAAGACAGCGTGCGCCGCTTTGGCGGATATTTAGTCGCTTGTGCTGCGCTAATCATCGTGATGCAGTTTGTAGCACCCTGGGTGAATGAAGCACTGCAATCCTTGCTACACGCCAAAAATGAAGTACCAACCGGCTTAGATAGGCTGGACTCCAACGGTGCACGCCGCTTGGTGGAATGGCATAAAGCATGGCTAACCTTTTTAGCCCACCCTTGGCTGGGTATTGGCTGGGGCGCTTATCCATCGCAAAGTATCGCACTACAAATCAACCCCGCTTTTGCCATCGTGACAGAAAGTGTGCTGTTTACTCATGCACATAATTCACTGCTCAATATCATGGCAGAAACAGGTTTAGCCGGTGCCATCGTTATGGCCGGTGGGATTTTATGGATGTTTATTGCTCTGCTAAAACGCGAGCACGACCCCGTTAAAATATTTGGCGCATCTATGGTGATTGTGTCGGTACTGCATAGCTTGGTTGAATACCCGCTCTGGTATTACCACCTGATGGGCCCTTTTGCACTGGCGCTGTTTTTTATGCGCTCTGATGCACCAAGCAAGCTAGAGATGCCAAACTGGGCGGTACGTGCCACCTTAGGCAGCTACGGCGTTGCAGCCCTCGCTACCGCAGTGTTTGGTGGCCTGCTGTATATCCAGATTTACCCAATCATGGACCCATCGCCTAAGCCAGAGGAAAACGCGAGCCGGATTAAAACCCTGCAAGCGCTGAAGAAAAACCCACTGATCGATTTCTACGCTGATTTTGCACTATCCAACTACATTGTCGCCAGTAAGGCGGACATGCCATGGAAACTGCAAATTTTGGATAGGCTAAACCAAGTTCGCCCCTACCCTACCCAGCTAAGCGATCAAGCCATTATGGAAGCCCTGCGTGGCAACACCAGCAAAGCCCACAGCTTAATGCGCCAAGCCGCGTTTGCTTATCCAGAAAGTTTGGAATATTACAAAGAAGCGATCGGCGAATTTAAAGAGCCCGAAGTACGGGCGCTATTAAAAGAAGTGGATGACGCAGAAGTGTTGTTTGGGAAAAAGAAATAAAACGTAGAGTGGGTTAGACAGATTTCTGTCATAACCCACTGTGCTTCTGGACGTCATGGCGGGTTACACCAAGCAAAACCGCTTAGCTATCCCGCCCTAAGCAAGGTGATATGCAGAGGGCACGGCATGCTGTGCCCCTACAGAGCCAGCGCATAAATAAAGAATTCACGGTTCCCATCGCCACCGTTAATCGAGCTGGCAAAGTAATCTTTCACGCTAAATCCAGCCGCTATTGCGGCTGTTTTTATTTTGGCCTCTACCTCGGCATAAAGGCTTTCGTTTTTAACAATGCCGCCACGGGCAATGCCTGCCTTGCCAACTTCAAACTGTGGTTTCACCAAGAACAACAACGCTGCTTGGGGTTGCAGCATAGAGCGCAGCGCCGGTAAGATCAACGTGAGCGAGATAAACGATACATCGCCCACAATCAGCTGCAGCGGCCCATCTTGGGCGCTAGCAATCAGCTCTGGGCTAAGGTGACGGGCGTTTACACCTTCAAACTGCACGATACGGCGATCCGCCAGCAGCCTAGGGTGTAGCTGGCCGTGGCCGACTTCTACTCCGATCACTTTGCGTGCCCCAGCTTGCAGCAGGCAATCGCTAAAACCACCAGTAGAAATCCCCACATCGAGCACTTGCATACCCGCTACATCCACACCCGCTTGAGCGAGAGCCCCTGCCAACTTGAAACCACCACGAGAAACAAAGCGATCACTCTCATCAGCCGCCAGCTGTAGTACGCAATCCTGCGCCAGTTTCAGGCTGGCTTTGCTAATCACCCTACCCGCACTACTCACTCGCCCAGCGGCAATCATACCTTGAGCGGTGGTACGCGACGGCGCTAGGCCCTGCTCAACTAATAACACATCAACACGCAACATTAGTGCACCGGCTTCTTCACGCACCCTTAGTCCACCAAATCCATTCTCCATCGCTCCAAGCTGCACCACTGGCGGTGCGCATGGCAGCTAGATCATAAATCCGGCTATCAACACGTAGCCTTACCTGCTCCATATCTGCACTGGACGTTATATAAAACTGCGCCGAGCCGCATTGATAACGCCCCGTAATCTCATTTGGCGTAGCCAAAGCCGCGCCACTCAGTAACATTAAAGCCAGTGCACGCAACATTAGAACCGCTCCGTTGCAGAAAGATAGCGCCATTTCCCCGGCGGCAAATCGCCCAGTAAAACCTTACCAATCCGAATCCGCTTTAAGCCCACCACTTCTAAGCCAACTAGCTCGCACATGCGGCGAATTTGGCGTTTTTTACCTTCGCGCAAAATAAAGCGCAGCTGGTTTTCATTTTGCCAGCTCACGCGTGCCGGTTTCAGTGCCTTGCCATCTAGACTTAAGCCGTGGTTCAGCTTTTTCATGCCATCGCTGGAAAGCTGTCCTGTTACCCGCACTAGATATTCTTTCTCAACATTAGAGCCTTCACCAACCAGCGTTTTAGCCACTACGCCATCTTGAGTCAGCACCAATAAACCAACCGAATCGATATCCAAGCGCCCAGCCGGGGCCAAATCACGCATATGCGGGGGCACAAAGCGTATTCCGCTGGTATCGCCTTCCCAATGGTTGTCCGGCACCACCAATGCCACGGCGGGGGTGTAGCCTTTTTCAGCTTGCCCAGACACATAACCCACGGGCTTATTCACGAGGATAGTCACTCGGCCAGCCTGAGTGGCTTTAGCCGCTGGCTCTAAGCTCACGGTTTGGCTAGGCAGCACCTTGCTACCCAACACATCCACAACTACGCCATCGACTTTAACCCAGCCTTTGGCAATATATTCATCGGCCTCACGGCGCGAACAAAGGCCCAGCTCAGCTAGGCGCTTTGATAATCGTAATTCTTCCATAAACCCTTATCCTTTCATTTCACTGTCCACATCCACAAGCATAAGCCAAGTAAGATGCGTAACTAACCATTTTCGCACGAGAGCGCCCTTGCCATGGAATATCTTGCTGTAAAACATCTACATATGCTGTGTGTGGCCCTGTCTGCGGGGCTATTTTTGCTGCGTGGCGGCCTAATGCTGCAAGGCTCCGCCTACTTGCAGAACAAATTTCTACGTATTGCGCCGCATATTATTGACACCCTGTTGCTGCTGAGCGCCATTCGCCTAGCCATGCTCTACCCCGGCCCCAAGATGTGGCTGGTGGCTAAAGTCTGTGGGCTGTTGGTGTATATCGTACTGGGGACAATCGCGCTAAAACGTGGCAAAACCAAAACAATCCGTGTAACTGCCCTAATCGCAGCGATCGCTTGTTTTGCCTATATTGTGGCGGTGGCATTGAGCAAGAATGCTCTATTAGGCTTCGCGGGGTGAAATGAACTGATGTGATGCGTAAGGGCTTTTAGCCCACCCAAAAAACAAAGAAATGCCTGATTATGTCTCTTGCGCAAACTCAGCATAAACGTCTTAGGGCGGGTGCACCACGTGGGGAAAAAACCCCGCCTACCCTACAAATTCTATCCCCTTAAGTGAATAGAATTGGGGTGCAAGCCGCTAAATTTAAAGTATAAAAAACGGTGGGGTGCACCAACCTTACAAATGCATCAATTAACCAGCTGAAACCAGTACTTAAATAGTATGGCTCGCCTGCCAATGCCCAGACTTACCGCCTTGTTTTTCTAGCAAGCGGATCTGCGACATAATCATGCCGCGATCCACCGCTTTGCACATATCGTAGATGGTTAAGAGGGCGATATTCAGCGCGGTAAGTGCTTCCATCTCTACCCCTGTACGCCCAACTGTTTCTGCAGTGACTTCGCAGCGCACAAGGCTGCCTGCCCGATCAATCGTGAAATCCACGCTCACGCTGGTCAGCGGGATAGGGTGGCAAAGTGGGATTAAATCTGCGGTACGTTTAGACGCCATAATCCCAGCAATCCGTGCCACGCCCAGCACATCGCCTTTTTTATGGCTGCCGGTTTCAATCAGATGCAAGGTGGTGGGCAACATACGAATTTCGCCCACGGCACGGGCAATGCGGTGGCTATCTACCTTGCCCGCCACATCCACCATATGCGCTTCGCCATTGGCATTGAAATGCGTGAGCCCTGATGTGCTATCTGCACTCTGATCCGTTGCTCGGTAGGGCATAGGAATGGTATCAACGCCAGATAGCCGTGCAGCGCAGGCAGCTAAATCATCTTGGGTATTTAGATTAGGGAAGGCTAAATCGGGGAAATCTACATATTGCAGCTTCAAGCTCTCTTGCCATGCAGACAACTTCAACTCTTGTCTAGATAACCTATCCATTAAAGAAGGCAAGACATCGTGACGCAGCATGCAAATGGTTGGATGTACTTGCCCATCAGGGGTGCGTGCCATCGCCACTTGTGTTTCATCTAGCTCTATCTTTGCCAATAGTTTTTCCACCAAATCGGCAGGCAAAAACGGCACATCACATGGCAAAACTAAAAGGTATGTAGCGGGAGATGCTAATAAGGCCGAATGTATTCCAGCCAGAGGCCCCGGATGCCCTGGGTAAACATCACGCAAAACAGGCGCACCAAAACGCGCATAATCAGGCAAATTACGGTTGGCCGAGATTAAAACATGATCAACAGCACGAGTCTGCCGCGATAAGGCTTCTAAGCTCCACTCCACCAAGGGACGGCCAGATAGCTCAACCAAGCCTTTATCACGCCCTCCCATGCGACGCCCTTCGCCACCAGCCAGAATGACTGCATCCAAAATCATGTTAAATCACCCTCAAATACTGCCAACGATCCAGCGCGCTTTGATCACTTGATCGTGCATCAACCCATTGCAGGCAAGCAGCAGTTCCTTCTTTTTTCCAGAACGGCGCCTGTGTTTTTAGGAAATCCATAATAAATGCATTTGCTTCATAGGCCGCTTGCCGGTGCTTTGATGCCGTTAACACCAGCACAATTTGCTCTGCGGCTTGCAAAGCGCCAATACGGTGAATTACCGTCACGGCTTGCAGGGGCCAATATTGGCAAGCCTCAGCCACTATTTTAGCGAGGGCTTTTTCGGTCATACCTGGATAATGCTCTAAATGCATGGCAGTAATGCTTTGATCTAAATCGCGCACACGGCCCACAAAAGCCACAATTGCACCCATGCTGGCATCGTGATCAAAGCGCGCGTATTCCGCAGCTAAATCAAAATCTGCGCTCTGCACTAGGATTCGGATATCCGCCATTAGCCCCCCGTCACAGGAGGAAAAATAGCTACTTCTGCATGGCTTGGAATCATATCGCTGAGTTGAGCCATTTCTTGATTAACGGCGACTCTAAATATTTTATTGCCCGATAATTCCGCAGCCCAAATATCACCGCGCGCTATCAATATTGCAATCAATCCAGCCACGGTTACGGGGCTTGGCATGGGCAGCTCTTCGCTTTCACAGGAAAATACATCACGCAGCTGAGCAAAATACAAAACACGAATCATGGTCATCCCTAAAACCGCTATTGCTTAAAACTCAGCTTGGTCCATTTTTTGGGCACTGCTAGCAGCGCTCCCAAACATAAGTAAGCCAGCAGGCCTCGTTTATTTCATGTAAATAGCTTATTATTGATACTGTACTACATCAAGCTTACTTATATGTCTTAAGCATAGCATTAATCACCCCATTCATCGCATGCTATGGAGTGGAATAAACTGCACGCTATCCCCAAGCTTAATCGTTTCACCCACGGCAATATCAACTAAGCCATCGCCCCAAACTAAAGACGTTAATACACCAGAGCCTTGCTGTGGATAAATCTCTACATGGCCTTGTTCATTTAACCTACCACGCAAAAACTCGCGGCGATTGCCTGCTTTTTTCCAATCAAAGGCCGCCATTAATTTAAACCTTGCTGGTTCCAGCGTTAAACACGCCAAACGAGCCAATAAAAAAGGCCGCACTAATAGTAAAAAGGTCACTAGGCTAGAAACCGGATTACCCGGTAAGCCAATAAAATCACAATCGCCAATTCGCCCATAGGCAAAAGGCTTGCCTGGCTTAATGGCGATTTTCCATAACTCTAAACGGCCTAGCTGCTCTACCGCACCCTTAACATGATCCTCTTCCCCCACCGATACCCCACCCGAGGTAATCAATACATCGTGCTGCTTTGCTGCGGTTTGCAGAATATCTCGAGTCAGCTCCGCATCATCCGGCACAATGCCTAAGTCAGTAATCAGGCAATCCTCCAGTAGTGCAGTCAGGGCATAGCGGTTGGAATTATAAATTTGACCTGCAGCAAGTGGCTGGCCGAGCTCCACTAGCTCGTCACCGGTCGATAGCAAGGCCACTCTTAAGCGCTGCTTCACGGTGAGCTCTGCAACGCCAATCGATGCGGCTAAGCCAATCGCCGCAGGGCTAAGCCGCGTTCCCGCTGGCAAAATCACGCTACCCACTTCGATATCTTCGCCACGCAAACGAATATTGCTTCCCAGCTCAACGGGCTGGGCGATATAAACTTGCCCATCCACAGCGCGGCAATCCTCCTGCATCACCACCACATTCGCTCCAGCAGGAATAGGCGCACCGGTAAAGATGCGCGCCGCTTCGCCCACATTTAAAGCGTGCCCAACTTCACCAGCGGCAATCCGCTGCACAAGCTTAAAGCTATCCGGCCATGCATCTCCAATATGCAGGGCGTAACCATCCATAGCGCTATTATCAAAGCCTGGCACGGCCATCTGCGAAACCACGTTCTGACTGAGAACACGGCCATTAGCTTGGCTCAGCGGCAATACTTCCACCAAACTGGAAACACGGGCTGCTTGGATTAAACGGGAGAGTGCAGTATCAAAATCTAGCATGGCAGATCGCTAATAAACGCCGCAATGGCTGCAGCTTGGTTAAGATCGAGTACAGGCAAGGAGCTTTGGAGTGGGGAATCGCTGGCTATCGCAATAATATAGGGATCCACCAAAGCGGGATGGCTGGTGCGGCGGACTTCTAGCTTAGGAATAGCCGCCGTTTTAAAGCCTTCAACCAGCACTAAATCAACGGGGGCCATGCGCGCTAACAACGCGCTTAAAGGCAGCGGCTCTGGCATTTCATGCTGTAGGACAAAGCGCTTTGGCGTAGCGAGTAATACTTCCTCCGCACCGGCAGCCCTAAATCGTGTGCTGTCTTTGCCCTCGGGCTCAAACTCCACATCATGATGCGTATGTTTAATTATGCTGACTTTAAGCCCCAAGCGCGCTAATTCTGGCAGCAGTTTTTCGATCAGGGTGGTCTTGCCACAGCCTGACCACCCCACAATAGCTAAAACACGCTGAGAATTTGCAAAGGACAATTAAATCTCGATCCAGAAATCTTTGGTAGGCAGAGCGCTGACTAAGGGCTGAAATTGCTTGCTCTCTTCATCAAACCCCAGCAAAGCACCGTGCTCAAAATCAAAGAACCAACCATGTAAACTCAGCGCACCACTGTCAAGGCGCTGTTTAATCCAAGAAAAAGTTTCTAGATTAACCAGCGAATCACGAATCGCTTCCAGCTCACACGCCCGATACTGGGTGGCTTTATCAGCATTGGGCAGCTGCTCCAAGACCCGTTGTTTTGCCTTACTAGCAATATGGATCCAGCGACCCAAGAAATCGTCTTTATCCACGATATCATTGCTATCCATTAAGCCTTTGATACCGCCGCAATGGCTATGCCCTAGTACCACAATCCGGCTGACATTAAGTACCGTCACGGCGTATTGCAGGGCCGCCGAGACCCCTTGATTGGTTGTACCCTGCTCAAATGGCGGCACCAAATTAGCCACGTTACGAATGATGAACATTTCACCCGGTGCACATTGGGTAAGTATGGCGGGATCAACCCGCGAATCACAGCAGCCTATCAACACAGTCGTTGGTGTCTGGCCAGCGCGTAAACGGTCAAACAAAGCGGTTTCACCAGCAAAATATTGTTGCTGGAATTCACGAAAACCTTCAATAAACTGATGCAAATCGGCCATAGGGGTTTACCCGTAAGAATAGACGGGCTGATTATCCACCACAGACTGATTGCATGAAAGAAAAACATACGCCATAGAAAATGACTTTAACCACCGGTCTGTGACATAAAGCGCACAATCTGCAGCGGCGCTTCTTTAAACTCATGTTTTTCAGGCTTTAATTCGATAGCCTCGCCAATCGCGGCCAAAATCTCAGTATCGCTGGCTCCGCCTCTAAGCAGTGGCCTGAAAGAAAACTTCTCTTCCTGCCCCAAGCACATATAAAGCGTGCCATCTACGGCCAGCCGAATCCGATTACAGGTGGCACAGAAATGCTGTGAAATGGGTGTAATAAAACCAATCCGGCCACGCCCATCGCTGGTTTTCCAGTAACGAGCGGGGCCACCGCCCAATTCCAAGGCCTCCGGCTCTAAAGCTAGACGCGCCACCAGCGAATCTCTGACCTCATCCAGTGGCATATATTGCGCATTACGCCCGGTTTCCCCCATCGGCATGGCTTCAATCAAGCGCAAAATAAAGCCATTTTGGAGACAAAAAGCCGCCATATTTTCAATTTCATGGTCGTTCACACCACGCATGGCAACCATATTAATTTTGATGGGATCAAAGCCAACGGCTTTCCCAGCCATAATCCCAGCCATAATTTTTTCAAACGCCGCTTTACCCACAATGCCTTCCAAACAGGCTTTTTCTAACGAATCTAAGCTAACATTAATCCGGCTAATGCCCGCCGCTTTGAGCGCAGCAGCGTGTTTTTCTAACTGAGTGGCATTGGTCGACAGGGATAAATCACGGATACCTGGTAAGGCGGCAATTCTTGCGGCCAGCAGCGGCAAATCTTTACGCAGCAGTGGCTCACCGCCCGTTAAACGCACCCGCCCCACTCCCGCTTGAGCAAACAAGCCGATTAAACGCGTCATTTCATCAAACGTGAGCCAGTGTGCGGGTTCTTCAAAATCAGAGAAACCTTTAGGCATGCAGTAGCTACAACGCAAATCACAACGGTCTGTGACTGAAACGCGCAAATAGCTGATAGAACGTCCGAACCGATCTTGAAGCATGGCTTTTCTCCTGCGGCTTATTCTACTGTGTTTTTTGCCTCAAAAGCTTAGTCGGACGAGGGAGGGAAACTACTACTAAATAGATAGAAATAGTTTTCAAGGGAATCGGATGAGCCAAACATAACAAGGCCCATCCTCGGCCTTATTACTGAGCGGCTTCAGTGCCTGGCAAAGTGTAGCCCTCAATCTTTGCTGCGCTTACGAGCGTTTGTAGATATTGATTCATGGCACGGCGAGTAGCCACATCGCTCAGAAACTCGGCGAGTTTGGCTTTTACTTCATCAAAGCTCACCATTGCGCCTTCTGCCTTGCTGCCTGCACGAATGATATGTAAACCAAAACGCGTTTCAACCAAATCACCGGCCACTTCGCCTTCATTTAGACTAAAAGCCACTTGTTCAAATTCTGGCACCATTTGGCCACGGCCAAATTGGCCTAGATTGCCACCCTGCTGGCCCGATGGGCAGCTGGAATGTTGGCGTGCCAATTCTTCAAATTTTTCTGGATTGGCTTTGACTTCAGCCAAAACCGCATTCGCCAACACAGTATCTACTGGCTCGGATTCGCTGGCTTTAAATAAAATATGGCTGCCTTCTACCGTTTCGCCACGCACAAAGGATTGTGGGTTATTGTCGTAATACTGCTGGCAAGCGGCCTCATCGGGGTCGGTGATTTTCACTTCAGTTTGCAGCAATAAACCAATCGTTTCTTCTGGGCTAGCCGCTTCAATCGCAAGTGTTGCAGCACGTTGTAGCAGTAACTCACGCAAAATTAGCTCTTGTACCGTTGCATCTATTGCAGATGGAGCATCCTGATGATGCTGGCTTTCTGCCGCAATCATTGCATCGGTAATCTCAACACCATTCACAGTAATGCTCATCATATTTCCTGAATTCTTTATTGATTGAGCCAATGAAATGGGGGCTGAATGCACGCATTTCTAGCCCCCAAAACATCCACTCACGCAATAAATCAGAAAAGACCTACTTGTAACTCATCAAACCAATTGATAAACCGTTCCACGTCATCCCCCGAATAAACCGACCCATGCTGCGGGCAAAGCATGTCTATTTTTAAACTGGCCACCCTTTCACACCACACCCGCTTCGCACTATTTGAGCCCATCCAGCGCTTATGAAAGCCCTCAGCAAAGCGAATATGCCGATCAAAATCAGTCACAAATAAATCGCTATTCCCTTCTGGCAGCAAAGCAGCTCCCACATCGCCAGAAAAAAGCACTCGAGCAAAGGGATCATAAAGATGAAAATTACCTGAGGAATGTAGATAGTGGGCAGGAATGGTGCTGAGGTGAGCACTACCAACGACCATTTCACTGCCTTGATCAGGAATGCTGATCATGGTGTCACTTGAACCGCCGAAGTGCGGAACAAAAGTAGCCCATAAACCAGAAATATGGCACTTCAGCGCGGGATTAAACTCTAGCCAAAGCGC
This sequence comes from Iodobacter sp., assembly GCF_025352645.1. Classification (GTDB taxonomy): domain Bacteria; phylum Pseudomonadota; class Gammaproteobacteria; order Burkholderiales; family Chitinibacteraceae; genus Iodobacter. Next base: position 32,138 of record NZ_JANXSO010000030.1, read on the forward strand.
CAAAGACGAAATCACATCGGGGTCTTGGTGTGAAGAAAAAATAGTACGAATAAGCCGAGGATCAAGCACCGAGCTTACGGCTGAAAATACGGCAGGAAAAACTTCCAAGCCACCTGGATCGGTAATTAACGCCTCTCCCGCACAGCTAATCACATATTCATTGGTATCGATTAAATGATTGGGGCGCTCAGGATCTCGCGAGATAGCAAACCAGCGATGATCTCCCTGCTCAAACAATACTTGGGCTTTTTTCATTTCATCTTCCCAGAAATGCGCCTTAACTCTTCTAACCTTGGCACGATAGAATCAACCTTGCTGGCAAAATCATTGGATAACTCCGCCAATACATTAGAGTGCTCACCGGAATACGCCGATTCAATTCGAGCGGCACGCGCAATCACCACCCCAAAGACACAGGCCTGATAAGCCTCATCAATATATTCTGACAAGCGTTGATGTACGATGCGTAAGCGCGCCGCGTGCTCATCACTGGCAACCCGTGTGCGCGTCAGCGTATCGGCTAAGTAGGTGGTATTGTCCGCAGACTGCTCAGAAGTATGCTGCAACATCTGATTACGCCGCTCTTGTGTCATGCCCTGCGAGGATTCAGCCAACATATCTTGGCTGGCACTACTCAGCCGATTCATGCTGCCTTGCAGTTGCAAAGATAGTTCTCGTAATTCGCCCGAAATTACCCCAAACCCACGTGCCATTCGGCCCGCTCGTTTGGCTAATAAAATGGCGTTTAAGCCCATTAGATTAATTTCAAAGCAATTCCAAATCACCATTTTGATATTTTCATTAATCAAAACTGTATTTTGTAGTTCAGTTGCAATAGCTGCCATGAGCTAGCCCCCCCGCACGGCTCGTCCCAAATAACGAGCTTTTTCTTTATAGATCACTAAGTGAGTAGAAAGAAGAGCAAGTGAGCATTCCAAGAGAAACTGACAAAACTAAATTTTTTTAGCTTGATTTTATGATATTGGTTTGAAAAATAGCAGGTAAGAGGCCTTAAGCCCTTCAGTACACCATGCATATTTAAAAGCCATAAAAATAGGCCTTCCGAAGAAGGCCCATTTCAAAAGCGCGCTAGCGTAAAATTAATACGCCTTACCACTCGTTACTTTCTCTGCTTTGATTTTCCACTGCCCGCCTTGTTTCACCATCTCTAAAGTCTTTTGCACTACATCGGTGTAGTCTTTTGACTTATAACTTTGGCTAAAGCTGGCTTCAGCTTGTGTTTCATTCAACTGCTTCAGCTTCATATTGCTCAGCGTAATGGTTAAATCACCTTGCTTGCCCACGCGAGTGCGACGGAATGCTTTCCATTTATCCACGCTCATGCCATTGCTTGGCACAAAACTATCCGCATAAAAAGCGAGGTAATCATCCGTACGTTTTTCTGCCCACGCTTTGGACCATTTGTCGGCTAGATCCATACCAAATTGTGCAAGTTCTTTGCTCACTGGCGCGTCTTTAGCTGCTTCTGGGGCCGTGGCGACAGCTGCTGGGGCAAGTGAAGGACGATTTGCCATTGCGGCATCGCGATCCATCACGTATTCCTTCGGCATTTCAGCGCTACAACGAACACGCTCATCATCGAGCTGATTATCGTCCAGCGCTTCAGGTGCGGCAGCTTCTAGAGGCGCCAGCTTGAGTGCAGCCAACAATTGATGCGTTTGAGTTAAAATACCCGCTTCTGAGGTTTTTAAATCATAAACCGCATTTACAACTGAGCGCTTAGCAGTAAACAGCTCGTTTTCTGTATCCAACAAATCTAATAGCGTGCGCTGGCCGATATCAAACTGCTTGCGATAAGCATCGCGTGATTTCTCTGTAGAAAGTTGGTGCTGATCGAGAAATTTCATTTGCTCATTCAAGCGACGAACATCATTCCACGCAATCTGCGTAGTTTGGCGAATATCACGGCATGTTTTATCACGTAATTCGTAGGCCGTATTCAGCTTTTCAACTGCACCGCGAGTACGTGCACTGTCGCGCCCGCCGCTAAATAAGTTGTAATTTAAATTAAGCTGGATAGTACGATCTTGAAAAGTACCGCTAATGCCATCGCGATCACGATCTAAAGCTTGTTTTGCAACCAGCTCTAGCTTGGGGTAATTATTTGCTTTACGTGTTTCGGCATCGCTACGCGCTGAGCGAATATTGGATACTGCTGCCAAAAAGCCAGGGTTTTGCTTTAAAGCGGTAGCTAATGCAATATCCCCTGCTTTTGGTAATGCCGCCCGCAAATCTTGTGATGGTGCTAAAGCTGCGGCTGGTGCCTCGCCAACAATACGTTGAAAACGTGCAGAAACATCGTGCAAATTAGATAGGTCGGTGAGCCAATTAGATTCAGCTAAAGCTAAGCGGCCAGAGGCTTGTTCTAAATCAACTCGGCGGCCTACTCCGGCTTTAACCCGCTCCTCAATTTGCCCTAAAATTTCTTTATGCAAAGCAAAATTGTCTTGAGCCAAAGCCACCAATTCACGGTAACGCAGCACATCTTGATAAGCACGTACAGTTTCAAATGCAATTTGATCAGAAGAAGCAAGTAACTCGTAATAACGGGTTAGCCTTGCATAACCTAAACGCTGGACTTCATTGCTCGTTGCAAAACCATCAAACAACATTTGGCGTAAAGTCAGTGAAGCGCCTGGATGATTAAACCCACCGGTGTCGCCGCTTGGCCGTTTTTCCCACTCACGCCCCGCAAAAGCCTGAAAATCAAGCTGGGGCATATAGCCACCACGCGCAGCCGATACATCTTCAACGGATGCTTTAAATTCAAACCAGCGTGCGCGTAATTCAGGATTATTGCTAATGGCCCGCTCTGCCGCTTCTTGCAAAGAAGCAGGGGCAGCAGCTTGTGCGCCAATACTGCACAATGCCAAGGCAACAGCCAAGCATAACTTTTTTTTCATCTTTTTAATCCCGTGTGGTTCGCAAGTACAATTATTTTGATGTGCTCGCCATGATGGCCAAGCCATTGTTTTGTGTTGCCAAAATTATAGAGTAGTCACTTTCTTTCGGCTAGCTGCGTTTATAATTGTAAGTTGGACAATTAGGTTTAATTAAACCAATATAAAGACAGTTACTTAAAAATTATAGACCCATGCTCCAACGCCCCCTATCTTACTTACAAAAAATAACAATTTGGCTTTTAATCGCCACATCACTGGCCTTGCACGCGGCAGCAGGCTTAGATTTTGATCGTTTACAAAAATCATTAGTACAGCGCTGGGGGCAAACACCTGTTCGCTTATTTAGCGACTGGCAAACATTAATTAATGAGGCCCGTAACGTAACTGAAACCGACAAACTAAAACGAATTAATGATTTTTTTAATCGTAGAATTCAATTTGGCGATGACCAAACTATCTGGAATGCACCTGATTATTGGGCAACCCCACTTGAAACCATAGGCAAAGGTGCTGGAGATTGCGAGGATTTTGCCATTATTAAATATTTCAGTTTAAAAGAACTAGGTGTAGCAAAAGAGAAACTGCGTTTAACCTACGTTAAAGCTAAAATTGGCGGTGCCTCCAGTAATATTAGCCAAGCTCATATGGTTTTAACTTATTACCCCAGTGCTGACGCAGAACCATTAGTATTGGATAATTTACTTAATGATATTCGCCCTGCTTCACGCCGCCCTGATTTAACTCCTGTATTCAGTTTTAATAGTGATGGAATTTTTACTGGCGCAAGCGCACAACCATCAGGACCCGTCGATAAATTATCTCGCTGGAAAGATCTTATTTCAAAAATGAAAGCAGAAGGTTACGAGGCTGATTAATTCTCTATACAGTGTGTTTAACATCACAATCATTTATATCAATAGGGCATTGAAATGCGGAAACGAATGCCCAGCTCTGCCAAGGAAATACCATGTCACTCTTTCGCCAGCTTTGGATGATGATTATTTTGGCCACCTTAGTGGCCTTTGCCGGCAGCTTTATCGTCAGCGTGTATACAGCACGTGGATATTTAGAGCAGCAGCTGTTTACGCAAAGTAATGACAATGCCTCGTCTTTAGCGCTATCTATGTCGCAACAAAGTAAAGACCCCGCCACAATAGAGCTAAATGTCGCAGCCCTGTTTGATACCGGCCACTTTGAGTTAATTCGTTTTAGCGATAATCATGGCAAATCAATTGTTGAGCGCACAAATAACGATAAAGCCGATGGGGTACCTAACTGGTTTGTTAAAACCTTCCCCTTACAAATTGCCTTTGGTAAAGCACAGGTTAGTGATGGCTGGAAGCAGGCGGGCACCGTCACCGTTGTTGCTCATTCACGCTTTGCTTATCAGGCACTTTGGGAAGGCGCAATAAGACTATTTATTTGGATTATTGGGGCTGGCTTAGTCTGTGGCGCAGGTTTACAAGTGCTGCTGAACTGGGTCAAAAAACCAATCACGCAAATGGTTGAACAAGCCGAGGCGATTAGCGAGCGACGTTTTATTACGATTCCAGAGCCACGTTATAAAGAATTAAAAAGCGTCGTCAATGCCATGAACACGATGGTTAGCCGTGTCAAAACCATGTTTTCTGAACAGGCGGCACGCATCGACGCCCTGCGCAGCGAAGCCAATCGAGATACGCTCACTCAACTGCCTAACCGTAGCTTTTTTATGGGGCGTTTATCACAAACCTTAGAAGACGATGAAGCAGCCCCCAGCGGCATTTTGCTCATTATGCGTTTACATGACTTAGCGGGAGTCAATCGCCGCCTCGGGCGAGAGCGTGCCGATCAATTTCTGCAAATGGCAGCAGGCCGGCTTGCCTCTCTCACGGGGCAAGAGCCCGATTGGTTGGTGGCCCGTTTAAATGGTGCGGACTTTGCCTTACTCGCCCCCGGCCTAGATCGCCAACAAGGCTTAGATTTAGCCAAGAATTTACATCAGGGCTTAGCTGAGCTACGCCAACATGAGCTAACTGATGCCGATGATTTAGCCGCCATCGGCATTGCTACATATCAACATAATGACAGCATTAGCCAGCTACTAGCAGGGACAGACCAAGCACTCGCTCAAGCAGAAAGCAATGGGGCCAATGGTACAGGCCACGTCAGCAGTGCCAGCGCTACCCAAGCCTTACCAGCCCAAGACTGGCAGCCCCTATTACAAAAAGCATTTAAAAACCATTGCTTTGAATTGGCATCTTTCCCCGCACTATTGGTTGATGGTCAGCCTTTACATCGCGAGCTGCTGCTGCGCTTACGCCATCCAGAAACGAAGGAGCTGCTCACTGCTGGCACTTTCATGCCATTTATTAGCCGCTTAGGCTTGAGCAATACCCTAGACTTAGAATCCGTTCAGCTAGCTTGCGCTGAGCTTAAATTACACGATGCGCAGCTTGCAATTAACCTAGAAGCTAAATCTATTGCGGATGAGCAATTTATTGAAGATTTACTGCTTATCTTACAGCAACATAAAAATGCAACCCATCGTCTGTGGTTTGAAGTCAATGAATTTGGCTTTAGAGATGAGATCACTGCATTAGCCAATTTTGCCCAAAAAGTGCGCCCTTTAGGCTGCAAAGTTGGGATTAAACACTTTGGCCGTCATTTTGGTAGCATCCCTCAACTTTACGAATTGCAACTTGATTACTTAAAAATTGACGGTAGCTTTATTCAAGCCATTGACCAACATCCAGGCAATCAAAACTTGGTAAAAGCCATCATCGGGATTGCCTCTGGCCATGATATTTTAACCATCGCTGAGCGGGTACAAACACAAAGTGAATGGGATATGCTTAAAACATTAGGCATTAATGGCTTAAGCGGCCCTGTTGCCAGCAAGGCAAAGTAACAGGCCTGCATACAAATTTGAATGCCCCTAACTTGAGCAGTGATGTAATAAAAAAACGGCCAGTTTGCACTGGCCGTTTTACTTGAGCATTAACTTCTTAATCAGTAACCAACTTACCCTTATTCAGCAGGTCTTGGATAATTGCTGAGTCTGCTAGGCTGCCATTACTGGTTAGATCAACGCCTGATAACACGATGCGTTGATCATCACTATTTGCATTAAACACCCCTGTAAAGCTACCGGCACTACTGACATGGAGAATGGTATCAGTGCCTGATTTTTCGAAGTGCAAATATTGAGTTAGATTGCCCGAACCTACAGTGTGGTTTTCTGATTGCAATAAATCCCGCAAATCAAGACGATCACCACCGGCGTTATAGCTTGCACTATTAAAATCGGTAATCTTATCAATATCAGGCGTACCAACCAGCCCTTTATCCGCCAAAGCCCAGCGGAAGGTATCGGCGCCCAAACCACCCGTTAAGGTGTCACTCCCCGCACCCCCTTCAATACGGTCTGCCCCTGCCCCCGCATTGATCACATCTTGGCCTGCACCACCATGAATAATATCGCGCCCCGCAGAGCCGGTAATCGTATCAGATAGATTTGTACCCGTTACTTCTTGCCCACTACGTACAAGGTAATGCCCATTACTACTTGGATTTTCAATAATATCTTGCAGCTCAGTGAGCACTGGGGCTTGTGTGCCATGGAACAGGGCCATGTCATTAATCCCTAGGGTGACATAGGCACTATCAGCCGCGCCTGTTGGCTTAAATTCTACTTGCAAAGCTGCATTGCCTCCCTGCTCCCAATACAGCACTTCTAAATTATGCATTCCTTCGCTAATCACCACGCCGGTTTGAACACGGAAGGTTGGTGGTTGATTAGCATTGTATTCAAACACCGATTGCCCATCGATTGCGATACGATAACCATCATCTGCTAACACACGAATATCGTAAGTACCTGCAGCAAAGTAGGCCCCACCCACCATCCGCATAATTGAGTCCGTGGTATTACCAAAAGTGCTGGTTGCGGCTAATCCAGCGGTATCTGCTCCTGCATTATTAGCCCCCAGAAAGTTATACAAATTACCAGCAGTAATCGCAGAGCCTGCAGTGACCGCGTTATTAGTCCCTAAATTCCCAGTAACCGTTGGAGTAAGACCGTATTTAATCGCATCAGCAATAAAGGTGGCATCACTGGCCGCCGCACTGGCTTCAAGCTGCGTACCCACAATATTACTACCTTGACGGCCATTAATCACCGATGTGATATCACTGATATTGTCGAGGTTTCCAACGGTGTTATCTTGGCTTTGCACGTTATAAATCACGCCACCAGCCTTATCTGGATCGTTGTTATAGCCAAAAAACTCACCATGCAAACCACGGGCACTATCCGCAATCGCCGTTGTTGAAACGCTTAATTGCATGGTATTCCCTTGAGCCGGCGGAACAACATTGATTGTGAGATGGCTATTAGACTGATCTAAATCGCCGTCATTATCAATCAAGGTAAATGCAATATTTTCACTGCTACCAGAAGTTTTAATTACCGGTGGGGTATAGGCGTATTTGCCATCATCCATATCGATCGCAAATTGCCCACCCAAAATGGTATTCACTTTTAGCTGATGAGTCGCCGCATCAAAGAAATAAGCACCCGCCGCAGCCGTAGTAGTAATTGAATTACCTGCCACATTGAAGGTGTATTTCACACCATCCACGGTAATGTCATTCATATGGCCACCATCGGCACCAAAGCCCGAGGCCACACCAGCAATCGTTCCAGTTAAATCACCTGCATTTGGAGCCACTACCGTATCCCTTAGGATGGGCGGCAATTGCGTCAAATCAGTCACAATGATGGCGTTAGCTTCTGAGCCTGATCCTGTTCCATTGTATGCAAGTGGATTCAAATTAACATCGGTTACCCCTGAGCCTAAGCCCAAAGCGAGTGAATTAATATGGTTAGCTTGCAAGAAAGCCGTCCAAACATGCTCTTCAGTTGCATCTAGCCCTAGCCCAGGATTAGGTGCGCCATCAGAGAAGAAATAGCCAATATTTTGCCCGCCAACAATCTTGCCTGCATCTGCAAAGTGAGTTGTCACTTGGCCAACAGCAGCATCATAATTTGTCCCACCATCACTAATAAGCCCAGCTAAAACAGCTTTAGCTTCACTAACTGACATCCATGTTTGCCCGCCACTTTGCTGAGTGACAGAGGAGGAGCTAAACGTAACCAGCATTACTTTAACGTCACCCAAAATATCGTAATCGTCGATTAATTTAGCAATCGCCTCCTTAGCAACCTGCAGCCTTGTTTTGCCAGTGATCCCACTTGGGTCCCCCATACTGCCGGAAATATCAAGCGTCAGAACCAAATTGCTATCCACATTTGGAATCTGCACATTAGCCGTTTGGCTATGCCCAATTGGAGCATCATCTTCAACATTAACAGTTAGCGTGCCGGTTGAACTTAAAGCACCATCTGAGACTTTAACCCCCACATTAAATGACTTCACATCCTCAACACTATTAACCGGATGATCAATCGGCGCTTTCAAGGTGACAGTGTAATGCCCTGCATTATCAATACTAATGGTTGCAACAACAGGGCCACCCACACCAGCGGTGGCGGCTAAATCATGTGTTCCACTGCCACTCCATACCAAGGCATGCCCACCAGACGACAATGCCGTTGTTGGAGCAATCAAAGAGGTTGTTAAAACAGGGCTATCAGGATCACTAATTGCAATCGTACCGGTGCTAACGGTACTGTCAGTAGTATCTGTGGGTGACCCTGTAGAGTCTTTAATCCCTCCAAGCAAGCCCTCTTCCGAAACCGTAGCACTGGCGTTACCGATGACTGGGGCCTGATTAACATCGTTATCCAGAATTCCACCGGTTGCGGTCACACCACCAATCGTGAGCGGTACGGTTTCTGGGGAGATTTCAACCAGAGTGTCATCAACGGTTGGCAAGGTGACTGCAAAGCTGGTCACTCCGGCTGGCACGGTGATTTTGCCGGTAGCAGCATCATAGGTCACACCATTGCTAAAGGTGGCTGT
>NZ_JANXSO010000031.1 GCF_025352645.1 Iodobacter sp.
CGCTATTTGGCAGAAATGCAGTACCGATTTAATCGGCGTTTTGATTTGTGCGCCCTAATTCCACGAATGCTACATGCATTACTCATAGCTAAGCCTTGCCCGCGTGGGAGATTAACTGAGCAAGAGACATAATCAGGTAAAAAAATATATACACTGCCATGCCTAAAATAAACAAGATAGTAAATAGGCTTAATAAACCAATATCAGAAGTAAATAGCGCTTGTAGTGGTGTGTTTTCCATCTCGCTCTCCTTGCTTTTATATAGCCCTAATATAAAAGAAGAATGGGGGAGAGTGGCTTGATGTGTATCAAGGTACCTGATTATGTCTCTTGCTCAGTTAATCGCCCTCGCGGGCAAGGCTTAGCAATGAGTAAGGCATGCAGCATGCGGGGAATAAGGGCGCATAAATCAAAACGCCTATTAAATCGGTACTGCATTTCCGCCAAATAGCGGCCAGCATATTTACTGTATTTGAATGCATGGTAGGTGCCCGATTGCGCCGTTTTTAAATTCCCCAGCATCACATTAAGCCATTTGAATGCGTCAATCTCCGTTCCGGCCTTACCTTTGGGCGCTTGGACGACTCGGTGCTTAAATCCCAATTGCCGCACTACTTCAAAACCGATCAGACCGTCCGAAGTCACCGTGCTCCCCGGTGCCAAAGCCCTTTCTGCCCAAGGCTTGAGCGCTTCGAACGAAAAGCCTTGCACCGGATCAAAACGCAGCCGATGAGGATGCCCATCACGCATTTCGACCGCAGCTACAAAAGCGACCTTATTTTCAGAACCACGCCCGCGCTTGCCTCCATTACGCTCGCCGCCAAGATATGCGTCATCAATCCGAACGTCTCCACTCAAGGGGCGGTCTGACTCACGCTGGCGCATTGCCTCCATCAACTTATGCTTCAGCAACCATGCGGCCTTCCAAGTAATGCCCAGTTGCCGACGCAGCGATAAAGCCGCGATATCGGTTTTCAATTGCGTCACCAGATATACAGCCAGAAACCACTTGGTCAGGGGGAGTTGCGACTGGTGCATCATGGTTCCTGCCGTCAAACTGGTTTGGTGCGCACAATGATAACAATCCCACATGCGGGTTTTGCCGCGGATGAATGTGCAGGCATTCTGCCCATGACACTTGGGGCAACGAAACCCTTGTGGCCAGCGTGCTTTTTGCAATGCGGCTTCGCACTGTTGCTCTGTACCGTACAACTGGATGAACTCAGGCAAAGACAAGCCCTTTTGCATTTGGATGCCATTGACGGACATGATTCACCTCCGTAAAGCAGAACGTTCGTTCACTTTACGCCGCACGAATTGCTAAATCAAGGGTTCCGGAGCAAGAGACATAATCAGGTCAAGGTATGTATACCAATTGCGTAAATACTTAGTCTTTAATTCTTTTTGTTATTCAGTAACGCAGCCAGGAATAAAACGTCAACAGACCCTAGGGCAATCCCTCTATGCCTTTCCTTGCTTAGAAATCTGACTGTAAATCACGGTTTGATTACGGCCATTGTTTTTGGCTTGATAGAGCGCTTGGTCGGCTCGTTTAAGAATACTATCTATCTTTTGATCGTCACTAGATAATAGAGCCATCCCAATGCTGGCGGTAAATTGTAATATTTGCTCATTTGGCAAATTAATTCGTTGTGCCTCAATGCGTTGCCTTAATCTTTCAGCTACAGGATATCCCTGCTCTAATGCAGTTTCAGGTAGCAAAATAGCAAACTCTTCACCCCCAATCCGGCCTATTAAATCGATATCTCTTAGGGTTGATTTGCAAAGCTCGGCTAGGCTTTGAATTGCTTTATCACCAATATCATGGCCCCAGCTATCATTAATGCGCTTGAAGTGATCTATATCGAGCATGATAACGATTAATGGCTGCTGATTACGCTTGGCGCGGGCAATTTCATGATTGGCGCGGTCCGTAAAATAAGAGCGATTAAATAGGCCTGATAAGCTATCGATGGTTGCGCGGTGCTGCAGCTCTGCCTCTAGTTGTTTTCTAGCGGTAATATCGCTAATTCCAATCATTAGCGTACTAGATTGTGCGCTTTCACTGATCGACATCGATAAGCTACCCCAAAAAGGTTGCCCACCTTTCTGTTGAAGCATCACTTCAATATTTTGCTGCGTCTGCCCAGATTGTATTTTTTCAACTTGCTCGATGAAATTAAGTTTGGTTTTATAAAGCTCAAACACGCGTTGAGATAAAGCACCCGCCTGTGTTTGATTAAATAATTCGGCGGCCTGATGATTGATATAGGTAATAAAGTAATCTGGTGTACGGGCAAGAACAATTGCCACCGGGCTGGTTTCAATCATTTGCCTAAAGCGTGCTTCACTGGCATTTAAGTGTTTTTCTTTTTTTTGTAAATTTTGGGTTAAACGATGTGAGCGCCAAAAGAAATAGCACATGAGCAAGGCCATAATTAATAAAGTACTGCCACCGTATAAATAGTAGAGGGTGTTTTTGCGCCAGCGCAGTAGATAATCAAGCGAAGAGCTACTGGCTACAATAAGAAAGGGCGTATCTTTAATTGAGTGGTAGCTACTGACGCTTTGTGCAGTTTGGGATTGATTAATTAAGGCGGCAGTTTCTTTGCCACTGATTAAATTTTGGATAATGGCATTATCAAGGGGAGGGCTGATAGCATTAGCAGGGTATTGTGCGATGATATTTTGTTCTTGATCAATAAGCTGAATATTGCCATGTTGCCCTAGGCTAATTGTACTAAGTAGCTGTTCAAAATATTCACGGCTAATGCTCGCCACAATGAGTCCTGCAAACTCGGCTTTGGCGGTTTCAACACGGCGGGCAACAATAATCCCCGTATTGTGTTGATTGCTACTGAGTCTAGAGTAAATGCTTTCGTGGTAAGGATTGTTACGGATAATTTGAAAATAGTCGTGATTGATCAGCTGACCACTACCGGGCAAGTCTAGAGCACGGTGATTGATGCTGCTATTGCTGCTAACGAGTGCAATATTATTGGCTTGGTGGATTTTGACTAACTTATCTAATAGTAGATTTTGAATTTCTTTATTTCTAATCTCACCGCGTTCAGCGCTGGCGATATCTTCACTAGAGATTCGATCACTTATATCGCTGAGTACGAGTTCTATTTCTCGCAACGAATTATTGATTTGATTGGTGATTGCTTGGGCTTGATGGTCAGTCTCGGTATTGGCTTTTTGAATCTCAAAGCGATAAGAACTATTCACCTGATAGGCTAAAATAAAAATCATCCCTAGGCCAAAAAACATGGCAAGTAGGGTGAGGAAAGCAGATTGGCGAGTCGTCCAGTTCATGGTATGGGTAGTAGAAAAGTAATTAGACAATAGTTTACTAGCCCTTTCACCTGTTTGCCTTGTTAGACATACTGCTGGTGCATTCTGCTAAAAACTAATGTTTTACTTATTCTACTGCCCTAGTCCTAATAATTAGTCGCGGAAATTTTGGTATTGCAATGGAAAATCAGTAATTGATTTTCTCATTAGAGCAATCACTTCTTGCAAAATATCGCGCTTAGCGCCAGTTACGCGCACTGTGTCGCCTTGAATAGCGGTTTGTACTTTGAGTTTTTCATCTTTAATCAATTTAATGATCTTTTTAGCTAAATCTTGATCAATACCCGCTTTGATCTTCATTTCCATTTTTACTTTATTACCAGATATTTTTTGCACGTCACCACTTTCAAGACGTTTGCTGCTATCGGCTTCTTTTTTCTCTAGTGCTGGAAATAAAATATCTTTAACTTGATCCAGCTGGGCATTAGAATCGCCGTGCAAGGTGATGGTTTCATCTTTTTCGTTTAATTCAACTTTGGCGCTGGTGCCTTTAAAATCAAAGCGATTATTGATCACACGATCAACTGCGTCGATGGCGTTTTTGAGGGCAACCATATCGAGTTCGGAGCTAATATCGAAAGAAGGCATGTTGCTTCCCTTTTAAGTAAATAGTTAATAAATAAAATTATGCAAAATGACAAACATAATGCAGTGTTTCTAGTGTTTCAATTGTAAAACTGGAGTTTGCTGGCACATTAAAGCTTTGCCCTGAAGTATAGGCGGTGGCTGTTGTTTCATCTGCTAATTTAACTTGGCAGCTACCTGCAATGACTTCCATTACTTCTGCTGCAGCAGTATTAAACACCAGCTTGGATGGCAGAATCACACCAACGGTTTTTTTCTCACCACTGGCTAAAATAAGGGTATGGGAAACACATAGGCCATCAAAGTAAACATTGCCCTGCTTCAGAACAGATACATTATCAAATTGAGACATTATAACTCCATTATTTTTGAATGATTTCAGTCAGTACTGTTTTAACAATAAAACCGAATACGCCAAAGCCTAGGGTAAAAAACAAAACCAGCGAGCCATATCTGCCGGCTTTAGAATCTGCGGCCAAGCGGTAGATAATAAAGCCCATATAGATAATGAGGCCAGTACAGAGGATGGACACCGATAATGTGGTGAATGTTTCCTCTGATATATTTTTTAGCGCCTCAAGCATGCTTGTTTCCTTTTACGCACAAAGCCGGCAGCTGCCGGCTTTGTGTTTTTATTGACGGTTAGGCCGTGCTTGTGAACTTAATTACGTAACTTAGCAGCAATTCGCATACGTAATGCATTCAGTTTAATAAAGCCTGCGGCATCTGCTTGATTATAAGCACCGCCATCGTCTTCAAAGGTGGCAATATTGGCATCAAATAGTGATTCTTTGGAATCACGGCCTACCACAATGACATTGCCTTTATAGAGCTTAAGTCTTACCCAACCATTAACATGGGCTTGGCTGGCATCGATCATGGTTTGCAGCATCAGGCGCTCTGGTGCCCACCAGTAGCCGTTATAAATCAGGCTGGCGTATTTTGGCATGAGCTCATCTTTTAAGTGAGCAACTTCGCGGTCTAGGCAGATGGATTCAATGGCGCGGTGCGCCTTGAGCATAATTGTGCCGCCCGGTGTTTCGTAGCAGCCACGGCTTTTCATGCCAACAAAGCGGTTTTCGACTAGATCTAGACGGCCAATACCATGCTTGCCGCCAACTTTATTTAATGCAGCCAACACCGTAGCTGGGCTCATTTTTACGCCGTTTATGCCAACAATATCGCCGTTTTCGTATTCAAGCTCGACGTATTCCGCCGCATCTGGTGCTTGCTCTGGGCTAACCGACCATAGCCACATATCTTCTTCTGGCTCGGTGGCTGGGTTTTCCAGTGCTTGGCCTTCGTAAGAAATATGCAGCAGATTGGCGTCCATCGAGTAAGGGCTGCCGCCGTTCTTTTTCTTGGCAATATCCATGCCGTGTTTTTCGGCGTAGGAGAGCAGCTTTTCACGGCTGTTTAGATCCCATTCACGCCAAGGTGCAATCACTTTGATATCTGGGCGCAGCGCGTAATAGCCTAGCTCGAAGCGAACTTGATCGTTGCCCTTGCCGGTTGCACCGTGGCTAACGGCATCTGCGCCGGTTAAGTTGGCAATTTCGATCTGACGTTTGGCAATCAGTGGGCGGGCAATCGAGGTGCCGAGTAAGTATTCGCCTTCGTACACTGTATTGGCGCGAAACATCGGGAATACAAAATCACGCACGAATTCTTCGCGCAAATCATCAATAAAAATATTTTCTGGTTTTATGCCAAATTGCACTGCTTTTTGGCGGGCAGGTTCTAGCTCTTCACCCTGGCCCAAGTCTGCGGTAAAGGTCACCACTTCACATTGATAGGTATCTTGCAACCACTTCAAAATCACCGAGGTATCGAGGCCACCGGAGTAGGCAAGTACTGCTTTTTTTACATCAGACATGTAGGAACTCCAAGGGGGAGGAAAGGCAATGGATTAGTGAGATAGAGCCAGCCGCAGACCAAAACTGATGAAAAGTACACCAGTTAGACGAGCGAGCCAACGGCCCAACCACTGTTTGCCTGCTAGTCGCCTAGAAAGGCCAGCACCAGCAAAGATTAAAAAGGTCAGATAAGCCAAACTTACGGCTTGAACGATCATGCCAAGTATTGCAAAAGTCAGCGGAACCCGATCATAAGTCGGATCCACAAACTGGGGGAAGAATGCCATAAAAAACAAAATGGCTTTCACATTAACCAGAGAAATAGATAACGCCTGCTTATAAATATGGCTAGACGGTATATTTACTGGGGTATCACTCGCTGCTTGCGATTTAGCCAGCAGCATTTTTATGCCCATCCATGCTAAATACGCGGCACCTGCATAGCGAACCCAGTTAAACGCTTCAGGATGAGTACGCATTAAAGAGGCAACGCCTACGCTGGCTAGCAACATTAAAATTAGATCACCAGTCACAATGCCCGCTGCTGCTGCATAACCCGCGCGCACGCCTTGTTTGGCTGCTACGGATAGAGCAAAAATTGAATTTGGGCCCGGTAATAAAATAATAAAAACAGTACCTAGAAGGTAGCTCGTTAAATCGGTAATGCCAAACATTTAAGTACTCATACAAAAGTGATCAGGTGTTTGCTAAGTTTATTTTCATTAGCGCATACAAGTGATAACGCAAAAATAAGGCGTAATCCTGTGTTGCAGAGCTAGAAATAGCGTTGAAAAGACTATTTCTACGGTTTTTGAGCATTTAGCCCTCTACTTTACCGAGTAATAGATATTCAATCACTGCTTTTTGCGTATGCATGCGATTTTCTGCTTCATCCCATACTACCGATTGCGGGCCATCGATCACTTCTGGGTCTACTTCTTCGCCACGGTGAGCGGGTAAGCAGTGCATAAACATTGCATTTGCCTTGGCTTGTAACATGACTTTTTCACTCACACGATAGTGTAAAAAGTCTTTTCTGCGTTGCAGTGTTTCACGCTCAAAGCCCATTGACGTGCAAACGTCGGTGGTCACGATGTCGGCATCGCGTGCGGCTTGGTATGGATCGTAAAATGTTTCGAAATGCTCGATCCCATATTTTTGTCCGTCTAAAACCGTCATCTCATAACCGCGTGGGCAGGCTTGCTTGAGCTTAAAGTTGAAGATTTTTGCCGCTTGCAACCAAGTACGGGAGATATTATTACTATCGCCAATCCAAGCTACGGTTTTGCCTTCGATCGAGCCATTTTTTTCGATATAAGTAAAGATATCGGCCAAAATTTGGCAAGGATGATATTCATTGGTGAGGCCATTAATGACCGGTACGATGGAGTTTTGAGCAAAACGTTCAACAATGCTTTGCTCAAAAGTGCGTACCATGACGATATTGGTCATGCGGCTGATCACCTTTGCCACATCTTCAATGGGCTCGCCCCGCCCAAGTTGGGTGTCTTTAGATTGCAAAAACATAGCATGCCCCCCAAATTGGGCCATGCCAGCTTCAAAAGAAACGCGGGTTCGAGTGGATGATTTTTCAAAAATCATGGCCAAAACTTTGCCGATCAGCGGCTGGTATAGCTCGCCCGCGGCTAGTTTTGCTTTAAGAATGGCGGCGCGTTTGAATAGGTATTCGTATTCTTCGCGGGTGAAGTCGGTGAATTGCAGATAATGGCGCATAGGGCACAGTCCGTACGGGCTGCCAAGTTAAGAGCGTGATCGAATTCTGCTAATACAACGTATCCGTGCGCCATCTGCAATATTTAAGCGGTGCTGATGGCTGCTGCAAAAAATACTTACAGTTTTTCGGCCGCGCATTATGATTTTTTGAGTCCAGCAAAAAACGATCATTCTTAAAATGGATCTAGCCACTTTGAGAAAAAACAACCATTATTCAACCGTTTGCAGGTGGCTGGCAAGCTTTGTCAGTGTGTTCGGCGTTTACGTAGTAACTTGTACGGAGAATAGATTAAGAATTTCTAAGGCGGCAGTTTGCCCTTGGATGGTATAATCTGAAAGATATTCAATCCGCCACGCTGTTCTTCAAATGATCTGTAATCCATACGAAATCATTATTCAGGGCATTACCAGTAATGGCCGTGAATTCCGACCCAGCGATTGGGCAGAGCGCTTATCAGGTATTTTATGTACCTTTGGTGCTGACCAAAAGCTTTCTTACGCCCCTTTTGTACGCCCAATGATGCACGAAAACGTGCGTTGCGTAGCCGTTGATAAGCAGCTTGAAAAAGTTGATCCCCGCGTTTTTGACTTTATTATGACCTTTGCGCGTGATAATGATTTACGCATCGTGGATTGTCGCTCTTTATTGAGTGAGCATTACACCGACAAACCTGCAGAATAAGCGTATTGGCCTTTTTCCCAGCGGATACCTTGTCTGCTGGGGGCCATGCTCTTGATCGCAAATCTGTTTTACCTCTCTTTTTATCCTTGCTGACTAAGCTTACTTTACTTCCCTGTCTTGTAATGACATTAGCCAGCCTAGTGCTGTAATTTTTCTAAAGTACGCTGATTTTGACTTGTTGCATTGCACAAGTTACGTCTATGCTGAACTTGTTGTGCCTGCTAGCTGCAGCCGTTTCCAATTGATCGATAAGGTGCGCGTATGAGACTCAAAGACAAAGTAGCGATTATCACGGGTTCCGCCAGCGGGATTGGCCAAGCCACTGCCGTTAAGTTTGCAGCAGAAGGCGCTAAAGTGGTGGTGTGTGATGTAAATCAAAGCGGTATTGATGGCGTGGTATCTAGCCTGGTGGCAAGCGGTGCGGTTGCTGTGGGTTATGTGGTGGATGTCACCAATAAAACACAAATTGCTGAAATGGTTGCCGCGGTTAAAGCGCAGTTTGGCCGTATTGATGTGTTGGTGAATAACGCCGGTATTGTGCAGGACGCCCAGCTGATTAAAATGACCGAAGATCAGTTTGATCGCGTGATCGATATCAATCTGAAAGGCGTATATAACTGTGCCCGTGCCGTGGTCGATACCATGGTAGAGCAGGGCAGCGGTGTGATTTTAAATGCTTCATCCGTGGTGGGTGTATACGGCAACTTTGGCCAGACCAACTACGCTGCGGCAAAATTTGGTGTGATTGGTTTTGTAAAAACATGGGCTAAAGAGTTAGGCAAGAAGGGCATTCGTGCTAATGCAGTTTGCCCCGGCTTTGTGGCGACTCCTATCCTGAAAGCCATGCCGGAAAAAGTGATTCAGGCTATGGAAGAGCGCGTACCGATGAAACGCATGGCCCAGCCAGAAGAAATCGCCAATGTGTACGCCTTTTTAGCGAGCGACGAAGCCAGCTATATCAATGGTGCCGCGATTGAAGTGACGGGTGGATTGACGCTGTAAGGCTGTAAATTCGGACCCCCTAATTTCTGTAGACACGGGGCTAAAGTGAGGACACAGAGAAAACCTAATGTTGGTTTTCTCTGTGTCCTCTTTTTTTTCCTGCTAACTTAGGGTGGGTTACGGCCAGGAAACTGTTCTTTCTTGTTTTGTATTTCAATTGGCCGAAGCTACCCTACACTTTTTTTTACCCCAGCGTTTTACCGCTTAGTTTTTTGACTACCAGCATCAGCTCATCAATTGCCGCGTCGCCCTCTCCGTCTTGAATTGCCTTTGCCACGCAGCCGTGGGCATGGTTTTCCAATAGCTGCATGGCGACTGAATCCATGGCTGATTTTATGGCCGAGATTTGCGTTAGCACATCTACGCAGTATCTATCCTCATCGACCATTTTAATCACGCCGCGCACTTGGCCCTCGATGCGGTTCAGCCTAGCCAAGAGTTTTTTCTTGCCAGGTTGCACGACTTTAGGCGCGTCTGTTGGACAACAATCAGACGAGCTCAAAGCCAGCTCCTTCAACCGCATCTCTGAGTGTGTCTGCCGTGACCAGAGTATGGTCAATTTTAGCGATGCCGCTTTCAAGATCAATGGCAACATGACTAACGCCGGGCAGGGCGCTCAATACGCTGTTTAAAGTACGCACGCAGCCCATGCAGGTCATGCCTTCAATTTTAAGTGTGGTGTGTTCCATTTGTGACTCCTTGCTTGAATAAGGCAATGGTTTTTATTGATAGGGCATTTGCCCACGCGGATGGTGATTAATTTTTCCAGCGCCTGAGTAGCAGCGAATTACTCACGACCGAAACGGAGCTTAATGCCATCGCCGCGCCTGCAATCACTGGGCTTAACAGGCCGATGGCCGCCAGCGGGATGCCCAGTGTATTGTAAAAAAAGGCAAAGAACAGGTTCTGGCGGATTTTGCGGATGGTGGCGCGGGATAAGGTAATTGCGTCAGCCACCGCCAGTAAATCGTTGTGCAGTAGGGTGATGTCGGCTGTTTCAATCGCCACATCGCTACCCTTGCCCATCGCAAAGCTAACCGCTGCCGCCGCTAGCGCTGGGGCGTCGTTCACCCCATCCCCAACCATGGCCACCACCTTGTTTTGTTGCCCGATAAATGCCGCCTTATCTTGCGGGCGCATCAGGCCATAAAACTGCTGAATACCGGTGGCGTTGGCAATCGCTGCGGCGGTGTTTTCTTTATCACCGCTTAGCATCACCACTTCAATGCCCATTTGCTGCAAGCGGGAGACGGCCTCGGCCGAGCTAGGGCGAACGGTGTCGGCCAGTAGAATTTGACCTAGCAGTAGTTGATTACGGCTGACACTCACTGTGGTGTGCTCACTGGTGTTGCTTGCTTCGCCCGCCCAGCTAGGAATGCCTACTTTGATTTCGCTACCGTCTGCTAGCTGGCCGCTAACCCCACACCCCGGCTCAGCGGCAAAGCCACTAATGGGGAGTAAGGGCAGGGTGTTGGCTGCCAAAATAGCGCGAGCCAGCGGGTGCTCCGAGCCTTGCTCAAGACTGGCGGCTAATTGCAATAGCGCTTCTGAACTCTGCCCTGCTTGGCAGATCACCTCAATGACTTTTGCCTCCCCCATTGTTAGCGTGCCGGTTTTATCGACGACCAGCATCTCAATTTTGCCAGCTAGCTCAAGTGCGGCGGCGTTTCTGAATAAAATGCCATGCTGGGCTGCGCGGCCAATGCCAACTGAAATGGCGGTGGGCGTGGCAAGGCCCAGCGCGCAGGGGCAGGCGATCACCAGCACGGCCACTGCATGAATTAGCCCTGTTACCGCACTGCCCCAGTACCAAAAACTAAGGGCAAAGGTGAGCAGGGCGATGCCCGCTACAATCGGCACAAATACGCCAGAAATTTGATCAGCCAGCCGCTGAATTGGCGCTTTTGAGCCCTGTGCACTGGCCACTAGCCGCACAATTTCGGCCAGTTGCGTTTTGCTGCCCACGCTGCTGGCGCGTATTTTTAGCATGCCGCTGCTGTTTTTAGTGGCGGCAAAGACTTTACTACCGATGGTTTTTTCGACGGGCAGGCTTTCACCCGTCAGCATGCTTTCATCAACCGCCGCTTGGCCTTCTAACACTAAGCCATCGACGGCAATGATTTCGCCATGGCGAACAATCACAATGTCGCCAGGTTTTAACTGGGCGATGGCCATGTCGATGATGCCTTCGCTGCTTTCTACCCTTGCTGTTTTAGGCTGTAGATTAAGTAGCTCACTGATGGCGCTTGAGGTTTTTTTCTTGGCCCGCCCTTCTAGCCATTTGCCTGCCAGTACTAGCGTAATAATCATCGCGCTAGCTTCAAAATAAACGTGCTGCTCATGCAAGCCCATCAGCGTAACAATGGCGCTTAAAGCAAATGCCATACTGGTGCCTAAGGCCACCAGCACATCCATATTGGCTCCGCCGTTTTTTAAGGCGAAGTAAGCGCCGCGATAAAAACGCCAGCCCAAAATAAACTGCACAGGGGTGGCCAGCAGCATTTGCAGCCAGCGCGGTAGTAGCTCGCTATGATCCATGCTAAACATGCTGGCCATTAACGGCAGGCTGAGCAAGGCGGCGAAGGCAAGAGGGATAAATTCGTTTTTTTCTGGCAAGGCAGGCGTATCTGCTAATTCAGCCGAAAAGCCCGCGCCTGCAATGGTTGCAATCAGCGTTTCTGTGGTAATGGCGGGGTTGCTACTGCTGATTTGTGCGGTTTCGGTTGCAAAATTAACGGCAGCTACTACGCCTAGCTGCTTATTCAACACCTTCTCTATCCGTGCCGCACACGCCGCACAGGTCATCCCGCCGAGCTGAAGTTCAATTTGCAAGGTCATGGCGCTTCCTCTTTTCTATGAAAAGATAATATACCCTTGTGGGGTATATTGAAAGGGCAAGGGCAGATTAAGGTTTTATGCTTGGATGGTGGGCGTTGAGTTTAAACCTCGTCGGGCTAAAAACCACGCGGCGGCGGCGATCAAGGCAGCAAGGCTAAATACCCATTGTCCGCCCAGAGGTTTCCACAGTAGGCCAGCAAGAATTCCCCCTAGGCTTCCGCCTAAGCCAAACGATGCCGCAATATATAAGGCTTGCCCACGCGTTTGGTTGGAGCCAGTAAAGTGGCGGTGGATATAGGCCATAGTGACGGCGTGGTGGCTGCCAAAAGTAAAAGCATGGGCCAGCTGTGCCAAAACCAATAGGATTAATGAACCCATGCCCCAGGCAATCGCCATAAAGCGTAGTACTGCCATAGCGAGTCCAAATAAAAACAAATTTTTTAGTGAAAAGCGCCCCGTGAGCTTAGGCATAAGCCAAAATGCGCCGACTTCGGCCATTACACCGATGGTCCAAAACCAGCCTATGGCACTTTTATCATGCCCATATTCCGCCGCATAAATCGAATAAAAGCTGTAGTACGGGCCATGCGCCAGCGCCATTAAAAAGCATGATAAAAGGAGCACTTGGACTTCAGATTTCTTAAGTACATCCATTAGCTTTTCGCTAATAGAATCGTTTTTTTGCGCCACGGGTGCTTCAGGCACCTGCCAAGAAAACAAAGCTAGGCTAATCATGACGGCTACCACCGCCCAAGGGAAAGTGGCTACGCCCTGATGCTGCATTAAATATCCGGCGATCACGGTGGCAACAATAAAGCCCACTGAGCCCCAGATTCGCAGCCTTGCATAAGCTCCCCCATCGCCTGAAAGGAGCGTCATTGCCGTTGCTTCAACGAGCGGTAGCGATGCACTCCAGAAAAAGCTGGCTAATAACACAGTAAAAAATAAGGGCCAGAAGGTATGCACAAATAACAGCGGAATAAAAAATATCAAGCCGGCTATGCCTGCTATTCGCAAAATACCCTGTCGGCTACCACGTCGGTCCGCAAGCCAGCCCCAAAGGGTGGGGGCGTAAATCCGGTTGACTTGGGTAAGCGAAGTCAGAATGCCGATTTGCCAAGCAGGAAAAGACAATGAAGTTAGATACAAGCCCCAGTACGGGGAAAACAGTCCGTTAAAAGCGAAATAACTGAAGTAGAAGCAGGCAATTGCCAGAAGAGGCGCCAGATTGAGCATGGTTTTTTTTATATACGGCAGAGAATCCGTATTGTACGCGTCTTAATTTGTCCCTCAGGCCAAGTAGCTTGGTAAATATGTGCTAACAATTTTTGTGGCTACAAATACTAATTGCTTGCCGTGGAACTTACCGTTGTTCAATCTAAATGAGGGGCGGCACAGTATGGCGCTTATTGGATTAAGAATGAGAATGTAAATATTCTGAGTGTTCGTTGTGGCTGTTTCGGGGTAATTTGTTCGGCCATATATCTATCTAAAATAGGCCGATTATGCTTAGCCGACTATTCAGTATGCTGTTAGTTTGCAGTTTATTCAGCTCAGCAGCTTTTGCCGCTGCGCCGACTTTACAACACTATATTTATATTAATCATCGTGAAGCAGGTGGAGCCAATATTACTGCGGATAAAAATTTACTTGATCCTCGTTTTAGTGGCGCGCAAATTGTTTATAAGTGGCGCGATCTAGAGCCTAAGCAAGATCAGTATGACTTTAGTGCAATTAAAGCCGATATTGCCTATTTGAATTCGATACATAAAAAACTATGGATCCAATTGCAAGAGAAATCTTTTACGCCACGCCCTAATGTCCCCGATTATCTTTTGCAGCAGCCTATTTTTAAAGGCGGAGTGCTTAAGCAAAGTATGCTAAGTGCTCCTGAGCGCGATCCTAATAAACCGGTGACCGATGATGAATACGGTTGGTCGGCCAAAATGTGGGAGCCCACCGTGCGTGAGCGATATCAAAAATTAATCCAGCAATTAGGCCATGAGTTTGATGGCAAGATCGCGGGGATTAACTTTAGCGAAAGCTCGATTGATGTAGGCCACGAAAACGCTGATGGCACCACCACGTTTCCTAAAGATTTCAGCCCTAAGGTATATGTAGATGCCATTGGCGATAATATGCGTGTGTTAGCAGGGGCATTTAAGCAATCTACGGCTATGGTGTATTTAAATTTTCTGCCAGATGAATGGCTGCCAGATAATGATAAAGGCTATATGCGTGGCCTGTTTACATTAGCTAAATCATTAAAAATGGGCGTGGGGGGCCCTGATTTAATGCCCTATCGCAAAAGCCATATGGCGCAGACTTATGGCTTTTTTAAGGATTATCCCAATAATCTGGTAAAGGGAATGGCGGTGCAAGACGGTAATCTTCGCCAGATTAATCCTAAGACGGGTAAAAAAAATACGGTGGGTGATATTCTGGATTTTGGTCAGAACTATCTAGGTTTGGATTATATTTTTTGGGTAGAAGACGAGCCTTACTTTACGAATGAGGTGCTAAATTTTCTTTAGTACTATATTTAAAAAAGCACATTTACCTTAAAAAACATTTCATATTTCTAACTTAAAAATTGGGGGGTAAATGTTATCTACCCGTATTTTAATTTTTACCTACTATCAGGACGTTTTAATTCTGTGAGTACCATAACTTCTGATTTGCTCAGCATCCTGCCTTACCAACAAACTTCTGAGCAGGTACGGCGGGACATTGCCTTGCTAATGCATCAAGTATGGCCAGAACCGTCCCCTCCCTCTATGGAAGGGCTTGTGCCTGAGGAGCATGATCCCGCGCTTGATGCGTTTTCCTGCTTTATATACCGTGATAATCGGCTGCTTAGTTATGCAGCTGTGCTGCATTTGACGCTTACCCATGCTGGGCAAACCTTTCGCATGGCCGCATTAAGTTGTGTCGCAACCGACCCCGCTTATCAGCGGCAAGGGTTAAGCCGTTTAGTGGTAAATGCAGCCACGCGTTGTATTGAAAACAGCCAATCTGACATCGGATTGTTTACCTGTGATCCGTCATTGGCTTTGTTTTACGCTAAAGCAGGCTGGCCAGCTGCTTTAGGAGTGGAGCTGATTGGAAGTCAAGATGTTGGTGCCTTATCCAGTAAGGAATTAGGCAAGGTGGTGGTGCTTCGTTTGTTGTCTCAGCATGCACACGGCCACGCTACAGCGTTTACGAACACCTGTATTTCATTGGGGCTGCCGCTAGGGCAGTTCGTCTGATACTTCTAAGAGCGCACAAGCTCCCAGCTTGGCATTGTTTGGCTGGTCCCTAAATGCTCAGAAACCCGTAAAATGACCGCATTCGCTCAAGCCTTATGCCTTGTTGATGACTCTTATTGAACTGGATACGTCGTGGAATTATTAAATATTAATTGCCTGGGCAAAGCGCTCAGGCTGGAAGGTACGCCTGCGGGCTGGCAGCAGCTGTTTTGGGACAATACTTTAGTCGCCGAAAAAAACGCTTCGGCTGAGCGCGAAGGATTGAGTTCTTTGCAGTTTGAACTCGCGACGATAAGCCCAGATGGCTCCGCCGCAACAACCCGAGTGTATCTTGAAACAGATCTGCAATGGCAGCCTTTTATATTGAAATATCGCCTATTGGTTGATGAACAAGTAGCGGAGCAAGGCCAGCGCAATGCGAGGGATATCGAGCGGCAAACACCTGTTGTTCCGATCACTAAAACCAATAAGCTGAGCTTGCTGGGCCTCGGTGCTTTGGCGCTTAAACTACTTAAAAGCGCCAAATTAGTTAAAGTCGCATTAGCTGGGGCTAGCGTTGCGGCGTATTCATGGTTGTTTTCTTTTCAATTTGCCATTGCGCTGATTGCCTGTTTGGTTTTTCATGAGTACGGCCATATTCGGGCGATGAAATACTTTGGCATTAAGACTAAGGGCATTTATTTAATCCCCTTTATGGGCGGATTAGCATTATCAGATGAGAAAATAAATACCCGCTGGCAAGATGTGGTGATTTCCATTATGGGGCCAAGCTTTGGCTTATTGTTATCAATTGCCTGCCTGATTATTTATTGGCTGACTGGCTCGATGCTCTTTGCGGGTTTGGCTACCTTTAATGCACTGCTTAATCTGTTTAATCTATTACCTATTCTGCCCCTCGATGGCGGGCATATTTTAAAAAGTATCAGTTTTTCAATGAATAGCAAACTAGGGCTCATCGCCTGCGTGGTTGGTGCGGCGCTGGGTGTGTTTATCAGCTATTCACTGGGTCTGGCATTACTAGGGTTTTTATTATTGATTGGCAGTGTAGAAATTATTTTTGAATGGCGCGGCCGTCATCAAAGCCATCTGTTGCCGCTGGATCGCTATGGGCAAATCTTCTCTACGGTTTGGTATTTAATCACCGTTGGCGCATTGATTGGCATCATCTGGTATTTTGCCGGCCATGGCGACGAAATGCTGCGTATGCCTTTGCAGGTTTTAAAAAGTTAAGGTGTTGCATAGTTTGTAATTTTAAAAAGCCAGATTGGATGATCTGGCTTTTTTTATGGGGTAAAGGTTAATAAATTTTTAAAACAATAGATTTGTTATGCTTTTGTAGTTGCTGAATATGATGGACAGGATTAAATCAAGTGACAATAGTGCAAGTAATAATGAAATAGCCGCGAGTAATAGCATAAGTTTTGCGTATGTGTGTTTTTGGTCTTCTGCATTCTTTTTGTATAGTCTTAGAGAGATGCTTACAGCCAAAAGTAAAGGAGCTAAAAGTATGGCGGAGCACATAGTGGCAGGAAAAAGGCTACCCCAGCCGCCCGGCCCTCCATGGCCGCTATTGCCAAAAGTATATGCTGTCAGTATTGATAGTGGAACACAAGCAAAGCTGCTGATAAGAAAAAAACGAATTAAATTGCTATGCATTTGGATCGCCTAAGATACACTTTTTATTGCATTTAAAATAGAGAGAGGCTAGTTGCTAAGTGATGGCTTTATTTTCTCTTGATTGATCTCTGTAAGCTGTTTTAGAAGGCCTGTATACCCTTCTGTGCGAATTGTTTTGCCAAATTTATTGCGATATCTATCTTCAAGTGAATCATTTCCTGAAATGATATCGGCAATTCTCCAGTGATCCCAGCCTCTGAGAAGAAAGAAATCTATGCGTTTTGATTTGTTGTTAGCCAGCTTTATTGATGTGACTACATAGCTAACAGTTAAATCTACATTGCTTTCTTGTGTTTTTAAATTTGCTGCGGAACAAAATAATTTAATGGCGCTTAAATTGTCTTGAATGATATATTTTTTAAATTCTGTATTTAGCTGGTCTTTAAAAGTATCTGGAAATTTAGAAAGAGATTCTTCTGTAAGCTTAAAGCCGATATTGTGTAGTAAATTTTGCGTGCTTAAGAATGTATCGAGTTTGATCAGTAAATAATCTTTAATGGCTAATTCACTACAGCTTTTTAGCTCCATGTTGGTCGATAAGTCATGAAGAAACTCTTGATAAACATGCTGAATATGTTTTTCGGGGTTTTCAAAGTCGTCAGCAAAAGCCATGTTTGATATGGACATGAATAATATCAAGCTTGCGCGGGTGAAGTAGTTAATAAATCGGGAATACATACATTGTTTGTTAGTTTGCATGGGGCTGCTCAGATTAAATTAAGTGCAATGGTTTGACGGTTTCAAAATACGTGGAAGTTTGCTTTGCCGCTGGATATTTGGAGCCTGTAACTAAAATTGTGTAAATGCCCTTGGCCGATTAATCTCTTCCCAGAGAAAATTCATGTCAGGCATCACAATGGATCGTCAAAAATTACAGGCTATTGCCGCTGAACTCGCTAAAGATATTAAAACTGAAGCGGATTTAAATGCGCTCTCGCGTGAGCTACTCAAACTCACCGTCGAAACCGCTCTGAATGCGGAATTAACCGACCATCTCGGCTACGAGAAACACGCCAGCACGGTAGGTGAACGTGGCAATTCGCGCAATGGCAGCACGCCAAAGCGCCTTAAAAGCCAGCATGGCGAAGTGGAAATCCATACCCCGCGTGATCGTGAAGGTTCGTTCGAGCCACAATTTCTCAAGAAAGGCCAAACCCGTCTCACGCAGATGGATGATCAAATTCTCACGCTGTATGCCAAAGGGCTGAGCACGCGCGAAATTGTGGCGGCATTCAAAGAAATGTACGATGCAGAGGTGTCGGCCACCTTGATTTCCCGCGTCACCGATCGCGTGCTGGAGCAAATCACCCAGTGGCAGTCGCGCCCGCTGGATGCCATTTATCCCATCGTTTACCTCGACTGCATCGTGATTAAAATCCGTGACAATTTACGCGTAATCAACAAAGCGATTTACTTAGCTTTGGGCGTGAATATGGACGGGCACAAGGAATTACTGGGTTTATGGATGTCCGAAAATGAAGGCGCTAAATTCTGGCTCTCCGTGCTGACTGAGCTCAAAGCGCGCGGGGTACAGGATATTTTGATTGCGTGTGTCGACGGGTTAAAAGGCTTCCCCGATGCGATTGCGGCTGAATTCCCGCACACGCAGGTTCAGCTTTGCATCGTGCACATGGTGCGCAACAGCTTAAGATATGTTTCCTGGAAGGATTACAAAGCCGTTACCGCAGATTTGAAACGGATTTACCAGTCCACCACGGAAGAGCAAGCGCTGCTGGAATTGGAGCGTTTTACGCAGACTTGGCAAGCCAATTACCCTTTGATTTCCAAGTCGTGGACGGCGAACTGGGCTCATTTACGTACGATCTTTGAATATCCGCCCGAAATTCGCAAAGCGATTTATACGACGAATGCGATTGAGTCGCTCAACAGCGTGATCCGCTCCGCTACCAAGCGACGTAAAGTGTTTCCAAGCGATGAATCGGCCAAGAAAGTGATTTACCTTGCGATCGAACAGGCTTCAAAGAAATGGACGATGCCGATTCAAAACTGGCGGATGGCGCTGAATCGTTTCGTTATAGAATTTGGTGACCGGCTGAACGGCCACCAGTAATTCCAAAGGCATTTACACAGAAAGATTTACAGGCTC
>NZ_JANXSO010000032.1 GCF_025352645.1 Iodobacter sp.
CCATGTTGCTTGGCGATCGTTTTAATACCTGCTTCGCCCGTTAAATATTGCTGAACGGCAGTAAGTTTGAATTGCATTGTGTACTTGGACATAAAAACACCCCAAAAATGGACGGGTGTCCAACTTTTGGGGTGCAGTTCAGAAAGGGGGCTTTTTTGTTGGGTTTATACGGTAGGCTGCGCTGCCCAGCGTGGAAACGGGTCTTGAAAATTGGCCCATTGCTCTACTCCTAGGGCTAACTCATCCTCGCTTAGTAAGCAGTGATTAAGCCTGTCACGAAAACCAGCTTCATCGATATCCTGCCCAATAAATACAATCTCTTGCCTGCGATCGCCAAAATGATCGTCCCAGCGATCCATAATCTCTGCAATATGCTCATCGTCTTCTGGCCAGTGTTTTTTTGGCACGCTCGCCCACCAATATCCACCCGCTTCATGGCGGCATGCACCACCGGCCTGTGACCAGCTGCCAGCAAAGTCAGGGCGGCTGGCTAGCCAGAAAAAACCTTTTGATCGTAAAACCCCTGGCCATTCGCTATGGATTAAATCCCAGAAGCGCTGTGGATGCATGGGGCAGGGGGCATGCCATACAAAGCTGGAGATGCCGTATTCCTCTGTTTCGGGGATTTCTTCACCGCGCAATCCTTGCAGCCAGCCGGGTGAATTGGCGGCCACGTCAAAATCAAATAGCCCGGTTCCCATGATGCGCTTGAGTGGCACTTGGCCATTGATGGCGATTTCTTGAATAGCCCGTGGGTTAAGCGCGGTTAAAATACTTTGCAGCTCAGCCAGCTGCGCCATGCTAATCATGTCGGATTTACTAATGATGAGCACATCACAGAACTCAATCTGCTCAATCAGCAAATCAACCAGCGCTCTGTCATCGCCATCGCCCGCCGTTTCGCCTCGATCGCTTAATAGATCGGCACTGGCGTAATCCTTTAAAAAATTAAAGGCATCTACAACGGTGACCATGGTATCTAATCGTGCAATATCAGACAGCGATTGGCCTTTTTCATCCCTAAATGTAAAGGTTTCAGCCACAGGCAAAGGCTCGGCAATGCCGCTTGATTCGATCAGCAGATAATCAAAGCGGTTTTCTTTGGCAAGCTTAGCCACTTCTTCAAGCAAGTCTTCACGCAGGGTGCAGCAAATGCAGCCATTACTCATTTCCACCAGTTTTTCTTCGCCGCGCTTAAAGCCGCCTTGATGGATCAGCTCGCCATCAATATTGATATGGGATAAATCATTCACAATCACGGCCACGCGCAAGCCTTCACGGTTTTGCAAAATATGATTGAGCAGTGTTGTTTTGCCCGCGCCTAAAAAGCCAGACAAAACCGTGACGGGTAGTTGCTTATTCATCTTGCACTCCTAGTAAAAGCGCTAGCATACCTAAATGCAACTTAATTGCGCAACTTAGTTGCATTAGAAGGAGGGTGGATTGCTTGGAATGAAGGGCACTTGAAGCGGCTTACGATCGGTTTGCTGGATACATTGCACTTGAATAGCGGCAGATAAACTGCAACAAGGCGTATTCTTCACATAAAATAGCGGCTTAGCGCGAAATAAGCGCCTGAAATAAACCGTGTAGGGTGGGCGCGCCGTTGTTCCCACGCGGCATATTAAGTGTGGGCACAAAAACGTGCCTACCCTAAGATATTCCTAGGGAAAATATTTCGAGCTGAATCCTTCGCCTTACACGATTTAAGCCCCTATTGATGTTGACCGTGAGTGAGTAGAGTTAAGCCATGAATGAAGAAGAATTCGCAGCCTTACACCCCGATACGCTGGCCGTTCGCGCTGGCACCAGCCGTAGCCAGTTTGGCGAGCACTCAGATGCCATGTACCTTACCTCCAGCTTTGTAGTGGGCAGCGCCGAAGAAGCCTCGCTTAAATTTACTGGCCAAATTCCTGGGTTTATCTATTCTCGCTTCACCAATCCCACCGTCAGCGCCTTTGAAGAAAGACTTGCCGCCTTAGAAGGCGCAGAGCGTGCCGTGGCTACGGCATCGGGCATGAGTGCCATTTTGTCACTGTTTATGGCGCATTTAAAATCTGGCGACCATGTGGTGGCCTCGGCCAGCTTATTTGGCTCCACCATTCAGCTGCTCAATGTGTATCTCAGTAAGTTTGGTGTGAGTGTCAGCTATGTTTCGGCGACCGATACCGCTGAATGGGCAGCTGCTTGCCAGCCGAATACCAAGCTGCTGTTCTTAGAAACCCCATCCAACCCGCTGACTGAAATTAGCGATATTCGCACGATTGCCGACATCGCCCATGCGCACGATGCCCTGCTGGTGGTGGATAACTGCTTTTGCACGCCCATCTTGCAAAAGCCATTAGCGCTGGGGGCCGATCTGGTGGTGCATTCGGCCACTAAATATATTGATGGCCAAGGCCGCGTGTTAGGCGGGGCGGTGGTTGGTTCTTCTGCCTTGATTGAGCCGGTGTATCTATTCCTACGCACCGCTGGCCCTAGTCTGTCTGCCTTCAATGCTTGGGTCTTACTCAAGGGCCTAGAAACCCTGCCGATCCGCATGCGCGCCCATTCAGAAACCGCCTTAAAGCTAGCCACCTACCTAGAAGCACATCCTGCTATTGAGCAAGTCTACTACCCCGGCCTGCCTTCGCATCCACAGCATGCGCTGGCCATGACCCAGCAAAACGCCGGTGGCGGCATGGTATCTTTTGTGGTGAAAGGTGGCCGCGAGCAAGCGTGGAAAATCGTCGATGCCGTGGAGCTCATCAGCCGCACCGCCAATCTAGGCGACACCCGCAGCACCATCACCCACCCCGCCAGCACTACCCACGCCCGCATCACCCCCGCAGCGCGAGAAGCCGCAGGGATTACAGAAGGGCTGATCCGTATTTCGGTAGGGCTGGAATATATTGATGATTTGATTGCCGATTTGGAGCAGGGATTGGCTTAACATTTAGCAAAAAAGTCCAGCTTCAAAGCTGGGCTTTTTTTAATTACGCCAGCTGTTTTGCATAAATCACCGCGATCTGTTGCTTGTTTCTCAGAATTTTAATCATTAATCTGTATTGATTCATTTCTGAGGGAGCGCGCCATGATTCCATTTGAAGTATGGGCTTTGATATTAGGTTTTTCTGTGCCGATGATTATCAGCCCAGGGCCGGGGAATACGATTCTTGCTGCTGCGGGTGGGCACTTTGGGGTGCGTGGCTCCATACCTTTTTTATTGGGCTTTGAAGCGGGTGATTTATTTTGGTGCCTTGTTTATGGTTTTGGGCTAAGTCAGGTGTTTGTAGCTTATCCGGCGTTGCGTGAATTATTAAAATGGGGTGGAATTATTTTTACCCTCTATTTGGCTTATGGCTTTTTTCAATTTTCATCACTTAAAGAGAAAAAAGATTTGCCACGGTTGAATGCTTGGGATGGTTTTTTATCGGTGTCTTTAAATCCTAAAATTCATTCCATGATTCTGGTATTGTTTTCTCAATTTTTAAATCCTAGTTTGGTTTTATTTAATCAGGTGATGCAAATATCAATGGTTTTTGTTTTGATTAGCATGCTTTGCCATTTGTTATGGATATATAGCGGGCAGTTATTGTTTAGCCAGCTTAAAAGCCAGCAGGCGATGCGGGTGCAGGGTTATCTCTTTGGCGGTTGCCTGATTTTTGTGGCGATTTTTATGGGGTTTGTTTAGATATAGATGGCATTGGCTTGCCGCCTATGCTCGATGCTTAGGATTAGACTGGTTAAATGTTTCCTTTATTAAAATCGTCATTCCCGAGTGTTGCTGTCGGGAATCCAGTGGCTCTGCTGGATCCCCGATAAATACATTCGGGGATGACGGGCTTGTTAATTTGGAAAATCAATAGCAAGTCCTTAATCCAAAAACTGCGCCGCCCGCCCGCTCATTTGCGCGGTAATGGCTTCTTTGATGTCGGCAGAGAGCAGCATGCCGCCGTTCCAGGTGGCGACGTATTCTAAGCCATCGCTGATGCTATGATCGCGGCTGTAGTTGAGCACTTGCTTGCTGCCGCGTACGGCCAGTGGTGATTGGGCGGCAATCACGCTGGCGGTGCGCATAGCTGCGGCAAGGCATTCCTCTGGGCTAACAAATACTTGGTTGACTAAGCGAACGTCCAGCGCATCATTGGCGGGCATGTCCATGGCGGTGAAGGTCATTTCGCGCGCTGTGCCTTCTCCTACAATGCGGCCTAAGCGTTGCAAGCTACCTACGTCGGCAACCAAGCCCATCGCCACTTCACGCACGCTAAAGCTGGCGTCTGTGCTGGCGTATCTAAAATCTGCGGCTAGCACCAAATCTAATCCACCACCCACACATGCGCCATGAATCGCGGCAATCACTGGTTTGCGGCAGTGTTCTAGGCTGCTGACTGAGGATTGCAGGTTTAAAATCAAGCTGCGGATTGTTTCACGGTTGCGTGCTTCGCATTCACTGCTCAGGCTGGTCTGAATTTCGGCCAGCATCATTAAATCAATCCCTGCACAGAAATTGCGCCCGGCACCATTGAGCACCACTGCACGTACTTCTGCGCTTTGATCACACCAGTTCAGCGCTGCTTTAATCTCTTGCCACATCAGGGCATTGAGCGAATTGGCTTTTTTAGGACGATTAAGCGTGACAAGGGCGATGGCATTGCTGACATTCACTTCAATCGTTTCGTATTGCATGGGGCATCCTTGGTGAGTAGAAGCTTGCAGTGGTATTAAATTGATGTGAAAGGCTTAATCGCGCTTTTTAGGCAGCCACGCCCAGACCATTTCGCACTGGATAGGCGCTTCGCCAGATTCATCGCTGATCTCTACATTTACAGAAAAATTGCCTTTTTCTGTGCTGTGTAATAGCTCGATTTGATCATCGCTTAAGGTGGCCACGGCGCGCATATCGCCCTGTGAGCGTTTTTGGTAATCCACATGCATGGATTTAAGCAGCAGCAGTTTATCGTCCGGCACATTCATGCCCATGACAAAGCCGGTGCTGGTCTCGGCCAGCAGTGCCATCGCCGCAGCGTGCACGCCCTTGATATGGTTTTGTACTTTACGGCGGTTTTTAAGAGAGACCACCAGCCGCGCCGCGCTGACTTCTTCAAATTGCACCGAGGCCGTGGATAAAAAAGGCACGATACGGCCAAATAGCTTGGTGAGGATAAAGCTGCGTAAGCCTTGCGGCAGACTGGCCGTTTTGGCGGCAATACGGCTCATTTTATTCAGTGGGCGGGACATCTGGACGGCCTTTTCTTGCTGGAATATAAGACAAAATAGCAAGAAACAGCGCCGTGTGTGACCGGAGTATCCCGCCTTTACAAACGATCGTTTTAATGCCGTGCATTATTCTAACGATGCTGAAAGAATTGCGCGTCGTTTCAAACACTTCCCTTACAGTGCGGTTAAATGTAAAGAGGCTTCTTGTGCGGGCAGTACGCGCCTGCCAAAGGCGAGCACGGCATCGCTGATGCGCTTGGCTTCTTGCGTTTGTTTTTGCCAATGGTGCCAAAACAAGGGGGTATAAATCCGCTCGGATTGGGCTAGCTCAATAATTTTGCCCGATGCAATGGCTGGTTTGGCTTGGGCGTAAGGGATGGCGGCGTAGGCCAGCCCAAAGCAAACTGCATCAAATAGAGCGTGGCTTTCTGGGATCTGATGGCAGGGGAAGTGATCGTCCAAGATGCCATAACGCTCGCCTAGCCAGCGCCGGTGTAATGAATCCCTATTACCAAACACCGCCGTTGGCGCGTGCATCAGGGCTGTTTGGGTAAAACCTTGGGCAAAATAGCGCTCGGCAAATGTCGGTGTGGCCACAAACACATAGGGCATGCTGCCAAGGCTTTGTACCGCGCAGCCAGCTACGGCGCTGGATTGCGTGCTGATGCAGCCCGCCACATCGCCCGCCCGCAGTAAATCTAGCGTATAGCCTTCGTCATCAATCACGCATTCCAGCAATAAACGCTCACTTTCTAAGAGCGGGGCGAGTGCATCTAATAGGCCAACAGCCAAGCTATCGGCATTCACCCCAAGGCGCACGCTTTGCCAATCTTGCTCTTTAAAATCAATTTGCTCGGCTAGGGCTGCTTCTAGCTGGCGTACTTGCCGAAAATGCACAATCAGCATCTCACCAGCGCGGGTGGCGTGAACGGGGCTTTCACGCACCACCAATACTTTACCGAGTTTTTCTTCTAGCGATTTGATGCGCTGCGAAACGGCCGACTGCGTTAAAAACAGGCGTTTAGCGGCCCGCTCAAAACTACTTTCCTTTACCACCATTTCCAGCGCTTCTAGTAATTTGTAGTCAAGCATCAGTTTGGCTTATGCAACATAAGAATTGCTTGTTTTACCACAAATCTAGCTTGTGTTTGAATGTCAAACATCAAACAAAGTATGACATCGAATTAAATGATTGCCTCGCCGAACGCTGCGATTTATCTGGATAAAAAAATGAATACCTTATTAAATGATGGAAGCACACTGACTATTCGCCAAGCTAATCTAGATGATCTGCATGAAATCTGGCGTTTATGGGGGGCATGGGCTTTATTTGATGAGTATCGTCAGCATTTTAATCAAGCCACAGATTTAGAAGCAGGGCATCAATTTTTAATTGAACGCCTAAAAAGCGGTGATTCGGTATTATTTACCGCGTGTGAAGGCACTAAAACAGTGGGCTTTGCCCAGCTGTATTGGAATATCTCTTCATTGCGTATGCAAAAAACTTTATTACTTAATGATTTGTATGTAACTAAAGAATCACGGCATCGTGGGGTAGGGCGTGCACTGATTAAAGCCACCGAAGATTTCGCCGCCCAGCAGCATGTGGCCTATATGGAAATGGAATCCGCTGCTAGCGAAAAAGATGCCTTATCTTTATATAAAAACGCCGGTTGGCAGCCTAGCCGTGATTATGTAGTTTATGAGCGTAAATTACTGGCCGCTTAGTGATTGCTGTTTGTTTAATAAAAAAGCCACGATGCTTAAGTCGTGGCTTTTTTGTATGTGGGGCCTTGCTATTTAATATCTTCTAAATAATCTAACGCTTTATCTGCTTTGGCGGCGGCGCGATCTGCCAGCTCATTCCTTATTTGACGCCTCGCTTCAAATTGTTGCCGATGAAGCCCCATCACGACGATTTCCATA
This sequence comes from Iodobacter sp., assembly GCF_025352645.1. Lineage (GTDB taxonomy): Bacteria > Pseudomonadota > Gammaproteobacteria > Burkholderiales > Chitinibacteraceae > Iodobacter. The sequence continues at coordinate 7,126 of NZ_JANXSO010000032.1, forward strand.
TTGCGCTGAGATTGTTCCAGCTGACGTCGCTGGCGAGGGGTTTTGAACGTAGAAGGCAGAGTCATGGGAATACCTTTTTTGAGGGTTACCGTTTGATCACTGGGGCCCCTGATGGGGAGCCGGTCACATCGCCTAGCATCGCTGTTATAGATTACAGTTTAAAGATATTACGCCAATTTTTTTGTGTATGTAATATTACATTTTGCCTAGGGCTTAGCCAGCTGGAGGGGTAAGGCCTCTTTATAAAGTGGTCTGGTCTTGACTCAGGCTGGCCAAGCTAGTTTAGTCGAATTTTATTGCAATGCAATATAAGTCGTTTTGTTGCTTAAGATTTTGTTTCAGCTAAAAGCTCTTTACGCATTTCTTCTGGGATATTAGAGAGCACTAGCGTATCGTTTTCTGGGTTGTAATGTACCGCACCCGAGCGCAGGCTGCTGCGATCAAACTCTAGCTTCCAATGAGGGGCCTTGGTTTTAAAGGTTCGCAGCGGTTTAATGGCGCGCCGATCCGGCACAAAACCATCGCTGATTTCAACCGCCTGATTATCGAAAACGCTTTGTAATTGCTGCGGTGCATCAGGCCAAGCTTGTTCGGCAACTTGCGCCACTGTGACTGGGCAACTGGCATTGCCTAGCTCATCTAGGTATTGATGAGCACGCTCAAATAGCTGATCACGCTCTGCGGCAGGTAGTTGTTGCTCTTCTGCAAATTGGCTGAGGCCTTGCACTAGTTTTTGAGTTTCTTTCAGCGCTACCACCACATCATTACAACCTAAAAATGATTTGAAGTAATGGGCTACATCGCCTCGGCCACGCAAAAAGCTGATATAGCGCTCGGTGCCATTTTGCCAAGCTTGCAGATCAATCTTACCTGCTACTTTTAAATTGGCGGTGTCTAGATAAAGGCTATCGGCAATGTCTAAATCATCGGTAAGCATGGTGCCCATCACTTCAGACAAGATGGTGAAGAGCAAATAATCGCTGCCATCGGCCTTGACCCGTGCAATCAGCACATAGCCGCCACTGGCCAATGGCTCTTGCTCTAGCCGCGTTTGCAGGTGTTGCATCATTTGGCACGATAGCGTGTAAAAATTGATGCTAGCATCGTTTAAATGGCGGCGAATCATGGCTTGGACTGGAAAGCTGGCTTCGTCAGTCTCGAAACTACCAAATCCTTTGCCCATACGCTGTACATAGAGCTGGCTGAGCTGATCAACCAGCCTTTGCGCTGCAGGTGTTGGGCTGATTTCCTTGCTGCTTAAACGCAGGCTAACGGGGCCGTGCGCTTCTTTATTGATCTGGTGGCTAATTAGGTTGGCAATGGTGTTGCTGCTCATGGCGGTTCTCTGTGATGGCTTTGGGGCGCAGTTTACTATTCATCGGGAGTTGGGAGGCAAAGATGCGTAGTGATTTTTTGTGCGAACACGGCTAGCTGTTGCCAATCGGTGTATTCCACACTACAGCGACCATCGCTGGGGCCGCCGCTTAAATACATAATAAAGCGGATCATTTGCTTATCTAGCCAGCTATAGCGTGGGTAATCGAGTTTGCCTGCTAAGGCAATCGTTGCGAATGGCGTTAAATTAAATTGTGAAATAAGTTTGCTTAAATAGCGATTGGGCTCGCCATTATCCTTGCGTGCGCTGAGGCTGACCGAGGCAATCGCTAATGGAATATGCTGAATTTGCCAGAGGGCGCTACGTAAAAACGTGGCGACCTCTGGCAGATGCCGTCCATAGCGCACTGCAGCAACCATAATAATGGCGCTGCAATGATCGTACTGGCTAGGCGCTTGTTTGATATCACATAGCTCAACGGCCAGAGCGTAGTGAGAAAGATAAAGTGCCAGCGTTCGAGCGATTCGCTCTGCTTGACCATCATAGCTGGCATAGAGGATAAGGACTGGTTTCATCCCCTCAGTGTAAAACGCCTGTGGGGATGTGCGTTGAGCTGGGTCTAACTACCAATCAATAAGCTGGCCGCTCGGCTGCGATAAGCACAATAACCTGGGCGTGGGCCAATACGTGGATGGTTACGACAGGTGTTTGGCCGGTTTTCATAAATAGTGCAGAGCCGCGTTTTTAAATCTAAATAACGACAATCGCCATTGGCTTTGCGTTTGAGCGTGTAAATGCTGTTTTTAAAATTAAAGTGATCGATGATGCCTGCTTTAGTTAAGCGCTTGGCGATTTGCTTGGGCGGCTCGCCTTCGGCTTCAAAGGCATCAACCAGATTCATGCGTACTAAATCGCTTAGTTTTACTTCTACCGGCATGGTGCAACAGGAAGATTGGCAGTTTTGGCATAAATCATCCCGAAATTTAATCCAAGTGGCGGGGTTTTCGGGGTGAGCGTGGTAAATCAAAGGGTTTGTCATATAAGTCTATTTGGCAGGCTACTGGCGATTGGGGGCGTATTTTGCCTGTTTTTTCTATTCATGGGCTTATTAACTGACTTAATGCCAGATGATCGTGATTTATCCTGATAAATAGGCCAGATTGGGGATAAAACAGCCGACTGTTTTTGTATTTTTACTTTTGTGTCTTGCTTCGATCGCAAAAACACCGCATCCTTCGCACTTGGTTTTTTTAGTCTTGGCGCTTGTTCGGTGTTTGAACTGGCTACTGGATGGGTTACGGTTATACTTAAGTGCTTAAAAGAATGATCACAAGTGATAGCTGTAGAATGAAAGAGGGTGCGTATGTTAAGTAAATTTCAGTTGTATAAACTAGACGGGTTTAAATCCGACGAACAAAATCGAAAAGAACGGACTCCGGGACGTTTTGGTCAGGAAGCGGCAAAAGTAATGGATAAACGCGAACAACGTAAATTAGATCAAGCGGCAGGTTTAGTGCCTTTTGCAGTAAAGCTGAACGGCGATCTAATTAAAGAATTGCATGCCACAGCAGAAAAACGCCAAATAACTTTGGCCGAGCTAGTCGCTGAATTGCTACAAAAAGGCTTGGTATAAGCTTAGCAATGCTCTGAGTGGTTTTTTAGAGTAGATAAATAAAAAGGGGAAGCTGAGGCTTCCCCTTTTTATTTGAGCCTGTAACTAAAATTGTGTAAATGCCCTTGGCCGATTAATCTCTTTCCGGAGAAAATTCATGTCAGGCATCACAATGGATCGTCAAAAATTACAGGCTCTTGCCGCTGAACTCGCTAAAGATATCAAAACTGAAGCGGATTTAAATGCGCTCTCGCGTGAGCTACTCAAACTCACCGTCGAAACCGCTCTGAATGCGGAATTAACTGACCATCTTGGTTACGAGAAACATGCTAGCACGGTGGGTGAACGTGGCAACTCGCGCAATGGCAGCACGCCAAAGCGCCTTAAAAGCTAGCATGGTGAGGTGGACATCCATACGCCGCGCGACCGCGATGGCTCATTCGAGCCACAATTCCTCAAGAAGGGTCAAACCCGCCTGACGCAGATGGATGATCAAATTCTCACGCTGTACGCCAAAGGGCTGAGCACGCGCGAAATTGTGGCGGCCTTCAAGGAAATGTACGATGCAGACGTATCGGCCACCTTGATTTCCCGCGTCACCGATCGCGTGCTGGAGCAAATCACCCAATGGCAATCACGCCCGCTGGATGCCATTTACCCCATCGTTTACCTAGACTGCATTGTGATTAAAATCCGTGACAATTTACGTGTAATCAACAAAGCGATTTACTTAGCTTTGGGCGTGAATATGGACGGGCACAAGGAGTTACTGGGTTTATGGATGTCCGAAAACGAAGGGGCTAAATTCTGGCTGTCGGTGCTCACCGAGCTAAAAACACGGGGCGTGCAGGATATTTTGATTGCGTGCGTTGATGGCCTCAAAGGATTTCCCGATGCCATTGCGGTGGAGTTTCCCCAGACGCGCGTTCAGCTTTGTATCGTGCATCTGGTGCGCAACAGCCTTAAATATGTGTCTTGGAAGGACTACAAAGCCGTCACATCCGATCTGAAACGGATTTACCAATCCGCCACTGAAGAGCAAGCGTTGCTGGAGTTGGATCGCTTTACGCAGACTTGGCAAGCCAACTATCCTTTGATTGCCAAGTCGTGGACGGCGAACTGGGTCAATTTGCGCAGGATCTTCGAGTACCCACCAGAAATTCGCAAAGCGATTTATACGACCAATGCCATCGAGTCACTCAACAGCGTGATTCGTTCGGCGACGAAGCGGCGCAAAGTATTTCCCAGCGATGAATCGGCCAAGAAAGTGATTTACCTTGCGATCCAACAGGCTTCAAAGAAATGGACGATGCCGATTCAAAACTGGCGAATGGCGCTGAATCGTTTCGTTATAGAATTTGGTGACCGGCTGAACGGCCACCAATAATTCCAAAGGCATTTACACAGAAAGATTTACAGGCTC
>NZ_JANXSO010000040.1 GCF_025352645.1 Iodobacter sp.
GCAGAAAACACAAAAGCCACCCGAGGGTGGCTTTTGTAGAAAGCAGTACCAGCGAATTAACGCTTGGAGAACTGTTTGCGACGACGAGCGCCGTGCAGACCCACTTTCTTACGTTCAACTTCACGAGCATCGCGAGTAACAAGACCTGCTGCTTTGAGGCTGCCTTTAAGAGCTGCATCAAATTCAATCAGAGCACGAGTTACACCGTGACGGATCGCACCGGCTTGGCCGGTTTCACCACCACCAACAACATTAACCATAATGTCGAAGGATTCGAGGTTTGCGGTCAGTTCTAGAGGCTGGCGTACTACCATGCGACTAGTTTCGCGAGGAAAGTAAGAATCAACCGGCTTGCCGTTGACTATGATATTGCCGCTACCCTTGGCTACGAACACACGAGCAACTGCGCTCTTGCGACGGCCGGTACCGTAATAGTATTTACCTACCATGATACAAATTCCTTAGTAGAAAACGCGTTAACGCTTAGATAGAAAAAGCTTTAGGCTGTTGCGCGGTATGCGGATGTTCGCTACCTGCATAAACCTTCATCTTTTTGATCATAGCGTAGCCGAGAGGACCCTTTGGAAGCATGCCCTTAACAGCCATTTCTAGCACGCGACCCGGGAATTTTTCTTGCATCTCGGAAAAGGTGCGCTGGTAAATACCACCTGGGTGACCAGTGTGGCGGTAGTAAATTTTATCTGTTGCTTTGTTGCCGGTTACGCGGATCTTGTCTGCGTTCACCACCACGATGTGGTCACCACAGTCTACGTGAGGGGTGTACTCGGCTTTGTGCTTGCCACGCAGGCGTTTAGCGACTTCAGCCGCGAGACGACCGAGAACCATATCGGTAGCATCAACAACGAACCACTCGCGCTTAACTTCGTGCGGCTTGGCAGAAAAGGTTTTCATGACTGCTCTTCCACGTTACGATTTTGAGAAAGTCGCGGATTTTATCTGAATCCGCATTTACTTGTCAAATCTGGTGACGTGTCATTTTGAAAATATGTTCCAAAATTGACCTCGTCTAAAAAAAACGCAACCCAATTGGATTGCGTGAAATCCCACCAAAATGGAGGATGGAGGAGACAACAACAAAGTAAAAAACACTCTGATGTTAGGGCCATTATCGCGTGAGACAGAAAGCATGACAAGACATTTTTGTGATGCAAAATACTAAGTGTCGCAATTTGCATGCAGCAAATGATGCGAATCATGCGTTAAAATCCCCGTCAACAAAGGGAGAAGCACATGAAAGTACGCGTGAAATGGGTAGAGGGAGTGAGTTTTTTAGCGCAGTCTGAATCGGGTCATTCGGTGCTAATGGATGGCCCGCCAGCAGGTGGCGGCCGCAATTTAGGCCCTAGGCCGATGGAAATGGTGCTGATGGGCACGGCAGGATGCTCCACCTACGATGTGATCCATATTTTAAAGAAGAGCCGTGCCGACGTTAGAGACTGCGTAGTGGACGTAGAGGCAGAACGCGCAGAAACTGAGCCTAAAGTTTTTACTAAAATTCATTTGCATTACACCGTTACTGGAAAAGGTTTAAAGCCAGAACAAGTTGAAAGAGCCATCAAACTTTCTGCTGAAAAATATTGCTCTGCATCGATTATGTTGGCAAAAAGTGTGCTGATTACACACGATTTTGAAGTGATTGAAGCCGCATAAAAAAACGCGCCATTGGCGCGTTTTTTGGTTAATTACCTACTTCTATTTTGTTAGTAAGTGGCTGTGTTTTTTCAGGTTCGGTATTTTTTTCGGGTTTGGTATAAAGCCACACATAGGGCAAGCCAACAAAAATGGCACCGCCAACTAAATTGCCCAAAGTAACGGGCACTAAGTTGACCATGAAAAAGTGGCTCCAAGTCACATCAAAACCTGCCAACATTGCTGCAGGAATGAAGAACATATTGGCAATACTGTGCTCCATTCCTAAAGCCACAAAACCCATCACCGGCAGCCAAATCCCTACCATTCTGCCTAAAGTATCTTTAGCCGAATAACCTTGCCACGTTGCGATACAGACCAAAATATTAGCTAAAACCCCACGCATAAAACTCACCATAAAGGGGTTTTCTAATTTGTGGTGCGCCATACTCAGTAGGTATTGAGTCCATGGTTGATCAGGGGTAAATAGATCGGTAGCGCTGGTGTAAGCCCATGCCGCAAAGCATGCACCAATAAAGTTGCCCAAATAAGAAACACACCAGACGCGCACCACCGTGCTTGGGCTCACTTTTTTACGCCATAACGACACCACTTGGGTGGCGCAATTGGAGGTAAATAAATCAGCCCCTGTTAGCACCACCGCAATAAAGCCCAACGGAAAAACGGTTCCAAATAAAAGTTTAGCGAGCCCAGGATTGCTCGCTTGTAACTCAGGCGAGCCCCCAGCAACCACTAAGGCCAGCAGGCCGCCAAGCCCGATATAGACTCCGCCCATAATGGCCATCACCAGCAATCGGGCAAAAGGCAGCGCAGCTTTTTCTGACGCAGCGTGATCAACATAATCAACAACTTGCGCAGGTGAATTCATTTCAGACATAAATGGCCCCAAATAACGTAGTAACGTGAATCGTTAATCAGCGTTATATCTGTAAGCCTAGGAGCAAATCTGTAAACTATTTACTCGTCATATACCCTATTTGAACTTGCTCTGATTTAGCGCAAATTTTAGAGTCGATAAGAAAGTGAAGTCATCACAATTGAGCTGAGTTGCATCACTTTTGCGATTGGAAACGGCAATGCCGCCGCACCTAGCTGTTCGGCTTTTTCGGCATGATGCGTTTCATCGATATGCATCTGCGCCACAATCGCGCGGCTTTTTGCGTCTTGTTCTGGTAGCTGGCTTAAATGCGATTGCAAGTGTTCTGCAACTTGGCGCTCAGTTTCGGCTAAAAACCCCAGATTCCACTTATCCCCAATCACTCCTGCCGTCACCCCAATCGCAAGAGAACCCGCATACCACAAAGGGTTTAATAAGCTTTTATGGCTACCCAAATCAGCAATCCTTGCCTCAGTCCAAGCCAGATGCTCGACTTCTTCGTGCGCCGCTTCACGCAGCGCATCACGGGTAGCTGGGTTACGCGCAGTGAGCGCTTGGCCTTGATAAAGTGCTTGAGCGCACACCTCGCCACAATGATTGACCCGCATCAAACCCGCAGCATGCTGCTTTTCTGCGGCAGTCATTTCCAGCTCGGCAACACTGGCATCAGGATGAGGGCGCACGCTCTGCGCGGAGGCGGCTAGGGTTCTAAGCACGGTATCAAATTCAGAAATAAACTGATCGATTGAAGGTAATTTCAACATGGCGGCAACTATCCTTGGAATATTACGATTTTACCCCAGAAAAGCCTTAGATACCGAGCAAAGCAAATACCGGCGTGGCTTGCTACGGGTGAAGGTCTGTTATAATTGCCGCGAAATTCACCTTGATCCTTTTTGCAGGAATGCACGATGAAACGTCTAATTATTGCAACAAGCCTTGTCTTAGCTAGCCTGAGCGCATTTGCCGCAAATCCACAGGTAGAATTGATCACATCAAAAGGCAAGGTCGTGATTGAGCTTTACCCAGAAAAAGCCCCGCTTACCGTGGCAAATTTTTTGCAATACGTTAAAGATAAGCAATACGACGGCACCATTTTTCACCGTGTAATTAAAGACTTTATGATTCAAGGCGGTGGCATGGACGACAAAATGGCCGAAAAGCCAACGCGCCCACCGGTTACAAATGAAGCCAAAATCGCCTTTGAAAAAGGCTTGAAAAATGATCGAGGCACTGTTGCGATGGCCAGAACCGCTAATCCTGATTCCGCCACCGCACAATTTTTTATTAATTCAAAGAACAACGATTTTTTAAATTACCCAAGCCGTGATGGCTTTGGCTACACCGTATTTGGCAAAGTAATTTCTGGCTTGCCTGTAGTTGATCAAATTAGCGTTAGCCCAACCGCGCCAGGTGATGTGCCAGTCAATACCATTACCATTCAATCTGCGCGCGAGCTTAGCAAAAAGTCAGGCAAATAATTTTTTAGCTACCCTGATTTCAGTAATTTTGGCTTTATTTTAACCATTTTAATTATTTATCATTCCAATTAGTCAGGAATGATTACTCAAAAGGAAAAACACCATGAGCAATGTAAAACTCACCACCACTTTTGGCGACATCATCGTTGAACTGAATGCAGAAAAAGCACCGCTTACCGTAGCTAATTTCTTGCAATATGTAGAAGAAGGTCATTACGACGGCACGATCTTCCACCGCATTATTGATGGTTTTATGGTGCAGGGCGGTGGTTTTGCCCCAGGCATGGACGAAAAGAAAGAAGGCCGTGCACCGATCAAAAACGAAGCTGCCAATGGTCTCAAAAACGACGCTTACACACTGGCAATGGCGCGTACTCCAGATCCACATTCTGCTTCTTCGCAATTCTTTATCAACGTTGCTAATAACGATTTCCTGAATTACCAAAGCGCTACAGCGCAAGGCTTCGGCTACTGCGTATTTGCTAAGGTTATCGAAGGCAAAGAAGTGGTTGATCAGCTCAAAAACGTTAAAACGGGCAGCAAAGGCTTTCACCAAGATGTGCCTAAAGAAGATGTGATGATTATCAAGGCTGAAGTTTTAGCTTAAAAATATAAAAATGTAGAGTGGGCAGCTCTGCCCGCTCTACATTCAATGCAGCCTTGTGCCCGCATGGGCAGGCAAACCTTGCCCACCCTACAATGACATCGCCCCTCCCCTATGTCCGCCCCCATTTTATTTATCTCTGATCTACACCTCTCCCCCGCCGACCCAGCCACGACGGCTGCTTTCCATGCCTTTTTGCAAGGCCCTGCACGCAACGCCAGTGCGCTCTATATTCTTGGGGATTTATTTGAATTTTGGATTGGCGATGATGGCTTAGACGAGGCTTTTAATGCCGAGATTGTGGCGGCGATTGCCCAATTAGCTGAGCAAAAAATTGCAGTGTTTTTTTTAGCAGGGAATCGAGATTTTTTACCAGGGCAGCGCTTTGCTGATGCCGCTAGGCTAACCATTCTTAACGATCCAAGCTTAGTGCAGCTATTCGGCCAGAACGTATTAATCGCGCATGGCGATGCGCTATGCACCGACGATCTAGCTTACCAGCGCTTTCGCCGTATCGTACGTCACCCATGGGTACAAAGCTTATTTCTGGCGCTACCACGACGTTGGCGTTTAGCGCAGGTTGAGAAGCTGCGCGCACGCTCTAAAGAATCAAATCAAATGAAGCGTAGCGATGTGATGGATGTAAACACAGCTGCCGTCGCCAGCTTAATGCAACAGCACCACGTCCAGACACTGATCCACGGCCATACCCACCGCCCCGCACTCCATACGCTGACCCAAGGCCAACGCTGGGTGCTACCCGACTGGTATCAAGGCAAGGGTGGCTATTTATGCGTGCAGGCCAGCGGCATCAGCATGCATCAGCTTGATGGCAGAGCGTTTTAAACGCTTAATCCAAAATATAATTTTTTTGCGGCAATAAAGCAGGCGGTAAAACCGTTTCGCCTCGCATTTCTAACAGGCTACGCTCAATAGTGCGGCAAATGGCATTGAGTGCTAAATCATTTGGCTCGAAACCAAAGGGCAATTCTAAAGAGCTTGCAATATGCTCTAGCGCCATAAAAGTATAGGCAATAAACACTGTAATTAACGGCGTAAGAACGCCACAGCTATCCACTAAGCCTAGCGGCAACAGTATGCAATACGTATAAATAGTACGGTGAATCAATACGCTATAGGCATAAGGGATAGGCGTAGTCATAATCCGCTCGCAGCCGCCTTGAATATCCGATAATTTATTTAAATTAGTATCCATTGCCTGAAATAAAATAACGTCTATTTCCCCAGATCGATACCATATTGATAAAGATTGCGCCAATTTCACTAAAATCATCGAAGGAATAAAACGCGCAGTGCTTAGCTCTTTAGCCAGTGGATAGGGTAATAAGCGATGCAAATCGGCACGGGGATCAGTACAGCGTAATTGGTGATTTAACGCATAGGCAAAGGCTTGTAATAATTGAGAGAACTCATAAAGTTTAGGGTCATCTACCCGTAAACGAGTCATCGACATTGCTTGCCGCTGCAAGGAGCGGGCATTAATTAATAGCGATCCCCATAGCTTACGTGCCTCCCAATAGCGTTCATAACTTGAGCTATTTCTAAAGCCCAAAAAGATCGCCAGTGCTAGCCCAATTAAGCTAAAAGCACCAATCGATAATTGCAGACCAAAACCTTGAGTAAAGCGATGAAAAATCACAATACTCAATGCAATAGTGAGCACTAACACTAGCCGAGGAAAAATAGCCGGCAAAATAGAACCCCGCCAAGCTAATATCAGGCGGAACCAATGTACGGGGGGATGAACGATCATTGCGAATACTTTATTTTAAATAAGCGCGTTGAGGATACGCCTAAATAAAAGCATAAAAAAGTAAAATAAATACCGATAAAATCAAATCAAATTGATTGATTTTTATAATACCCAGATGAATTGCTTGCGCATCACCCTATTTATGCAGATTAACTAAATATTAAAATTCAAAGCAAACAATAGTGGCTCGCTTTTCGCCCACGCTGAGGTACAACGTGGGCAAAATTGCCCCTTCAAACCGCTTAATCCGCAGCTAGTAGCAAGCACACTGCCTGTGCTTCTACTGCTTCAGACGCACCTACAGGGCCAAGCTTCTCATAGGTTTTGGCCTTTACATTCACGGCAGCCACATCCACACCAAGATCGGCGGCGATATTGGCCACCATGGCCGCAATATGCGGTGCCATTTTAGGCTGCTGAATCAAGATTGACGCATCCACATTACCCACCTTCCAGCCTGCTTCCCGCACGCGGCGCACCGCCTCGCGCAGCAAAACGCGGCTATCCGCGCCTTTAAATTCGATTGCTGTATCAGGAAAATGCCGGCCAATATCACCCAAACCGGCCCCTCCCAGCACCGCATCGGTAATCGCATGCAGTAGCGCATCAGCATCAGAATGACCGAGTAATCCCTTATCAAAGGGAATATCCACCCCGCCCAAAATTAATTTACGCCCTTCTACCAGACGATGTACGTCCCAACCTTGCCCTATTCTCATAGTTTTCTCTTATTAATTTGCTGATGGGCCCAGATGCTCATGAATAATGACCCACTCCCCACTATCATTCACAATAACGGTTGTTCCTCGCCCGCTGCCTTGCTCGCTCACCCCGTCAATCAGGCCAGACCAATTAAACTCATAAGTGCAAGTTGCACAAAGTTCACTGACATAGATCCAGACAAGGTTCTTAATTAAATAATGCTCGCTTTTAATTAAGTCAAAAGTCTTAGTCACGGCAGCTTCAATTGCAGCCTTACCCAAATAAGTGCCCTCACTAAAAATAAAGCATGCATCCTGATGAATAAGCGGCGCAACTTTATTCCAGTCCTGAGTGGCTAGGGCATTTTTATAATCAGACAATAGTTTTTCATAAGCCATTATTTCATCTCCACGTCATCACCAGCAGCCGCCAAAATCAGCTCCGCTAAGCGTAAATCCTGTGGATAAGTCACTTTCAAATTCCATGGGCTGCCCATGACTAATTTGGGCTGCAAGCCAAGTTTCTCTAAGGCACTGGCTTCATCGGTAATATCCGGCCCCATCCCTATTGCCAAAGCATGGGCCAATTGCGCTACACGGAACATTTGCGGCGTTTGAGCCTGCCATAGGCCGTCCCTTGGATGGGTATGTGCAATATGCTGGTCAGCCTGTGCCAGCTTTAAGGTATCCGCCACTGGAACGGCCAAAATGCCGCCAATGGGATGATCGGCCAGCTCGAAAATCATTTGGCTAACCAAGGCAGGGTCTAAGCAAGGCCGTGCGGCATCATGCACCAAAGCCCAGTCCTCAGGCCCCTTTTGCAAAGTTTGCAAGCCATTGAGCACCGATTCGGCACGGCTGGCCCCGCCGCAGCGCAGCACTTCTAGTCGCCTGAACTCGCTCCAATCAAAGCTATCCCACCATTCATCTTCACGGGAAATCACCACCACAATGCGATCCAGTTCGGGCACCTTGGCTAAGGCAGACAGGGTATGCCAAATCAGCGGTTTGCTCGCCAAATTAAGGTATTGCTTAGGCGTGACCGACGCCATGCGCGAGCCACTGCCCGCAGCAGGAACCAAGGCGATATTCATAAGCCGCTTTTTCCCATCTGCCGCCACAGGCACTCCCCCTTCACGCTTTTATCCAAAGCCGCAAGATAAGCCTCGTGCTCGGCCAGCTCGGCTGCGGTAGCGCTCACAACACGCAAGGGCTTACGATTACTTTTGGCAAAAGCCAAGGCCGCATCGTTACCTGCGTAAGGGTCAAAATCAATCATCAGGCTATCTTGGCCACGCGTCAGGCCCAGATACACTTCAGATAATAATTCGCAATCGATCAGCGCCCCGTGCAGGGTACGGTTACTGCGATCAATATCAAAGAAGTCGCACAGCGCATCCAAGTTATTGCGCTTACCTGGCCGCTGATCTTTGGCCATGGCCAAAGTATCAATCACATTGGCCACGTGATCTTGAAACTTACCTCGCCCTAGCTTGGCCATTTCCATATTCAAGAAGGCCAAGTCAAACGGTGCGTTATGGATAATGACTTCGGCACCGGCAACAAAATCTAGGAATTCATCAGCAATTTGCGCAAATTTAGGCTTATCTGATAGAAACTCCGTCGTTAAGCCGTGCACATTCAGTGCGCCCTCTTCACTGTCGCGCCCTGGGTTGATATAGCAGTGAAAATGCCGATCTGGCGAGGATAAACGCCGGTCTATCATTTCAACCGCAGCAATTTCCAAAATGCGGTTGCCGTCATCAACGCGTAAACCGGTGGTTTCGGTATCTAAAATAATTTGCCGCATTAGCCACGCCCCAGTGCAACTTCCACGCCTTTATTGGCCAGCTGATCGGCACGCTCATTGCCTTCATGCCCAGCATGGCCTTTCACCCAGCACCATTCGATCTGATGCTGTGCCGCAGCAGTGTCTAGCTCGCGCCAAAGATCGGCGTTTTTAACCGGTTGCTTGGCCGCAGTTTTCCAACCGTTTTTCTTCCAGCCGTGAATCCAAGTGCTGATCCCATTTTTTACATATTGCGAATCGGTCCAGATCACCACGTCACAAGGGCGGCTTAAAATCGCCAGCGCCTTGATCACGCCCATCAATTCCATGCGATTATTGGTGGTGTCTAGCTCGCCACCGCACAGCTCTTTTTCTTTATCGCCATACTGTAACCACGCCCCCCAGCCGCCTGGGCCGGGATTGCCTTTACACGCACCATCGGTGTAAATCACTACTTTATTCATGCTTATTTCCTGGAAAAACGCACTATTAAACCTACGCCTGTTATATGTGGCTCCAGCAAGCCTGCCACCTTATTACTACCTAATTTGGAAAACACACAATGCAACCACGCTTTTTGCTTATAACACTATTACTTAACCAAGCGGCCCTCGCCGCGCCTTTTTGCCCTTGGCCTGTACCAGGCAGCGATGGCAAACGATTTATCAATCTCACCGTGGTGCAAACCATTGATATCAGCGATGAGGAAATAAAAGTGGCTTTTGGTGGCGGCAACTTAGGCAGTGGCCATGAAATCAAAACCGCCATCAAAAATCGCGCCGAAGGACAAAAAATTCTACAAGAGATGAGCGATGCCGCGCGCCGCTGCGACTTACCCAATACGCATACCAAGGCCACAAATTAACGCTTAGGGTCTTTTTCAAGCACGATGGTTTTATCTGCTCCTGTAGCCGTCACCGCACCTGCAACCACCGGCACATTGCGCCATTTTGGCCCAATTAAACGCATACCATGCACACGCTTCACCATATCAAGGCAATAAACCCCACCAGCGGCTGGCCACCAGCGATCGCCCGCATCTTCTAAAAAACGGCTTCTAGATAGCCATTTTTCACGCTGTACGGGCAAGCCATAGCAAAGAAACTCCCCCTGCATTGTTTCAAAGCCCAAGGTTGCTAACCAATCTTTTAGCCTAGGCAAAGCTACAAAATTGCCACGCCATGGGGCGGGGTGCGAGCCATTTTGTAAACGACGCAGCCCCCAGAGGCTCCAAGGATTAAACCCTGTAATCAATAAGCGCCCCTCAGGCATTAATACTCGCTCGGCTTCACTCAACACCGCTTGTGGATTCGCGGCAAAATCTAGCACATGCGGTAGCACCAAAAGATCTAGGCTTTGGCTAGCAAACGGCAAGGCCTCGCCCATACAGCGCAAATCCACGCCTAGCGATTGCCCAGCACACAAATGCCATGCCATGCGATTAGCACGCAAGCAATCGAGCTGTGGCAACTCTAGCTGCACCGCTTTGTAGCCAAAGATATCCGTCACGGTGCGATCGTACCAATCCATCTCCGCACTAGCTAAATAGTGACCTAATGGGGTGGCGAGCCAATCTGCAAAGTGGTTCAATCGAGCATCAACATTTAAGGGCATTCTTTTATGATCCGCATTAGCGCTGTGCCAATTTTCGAAGACAATTATATCTGGGTTTTGCAACAAGGCACGCATGCCATCGCAGTAGACCCTGGCGACGCACTGCCCCTCATTCAATATCTTAAAGAAAATGGCCTAGAACTGGCGGCGGTATTGATTACACATCACCATCACGATCATATCGATGGCTTGCCTGTGCTCTGGTCACACTACCAGATGCCCGTATATGGACCTGCTGGCATTAAAAATGTTTCCAACCCTGTAAAAGAAGGTGAAACATTACAGCTACTTAATACCCACATTCAGGTATTGGCCACCCCTGGCCACACTTTAGATCATCTTAGCTATCTGGCGGCTGACGCATTATTTTGTGGTGATACACTTTTTGCAGGCGGCTGTGGCAGGATATTTGAAGGCAGCCCAGCACAAATGCACGCTTCCCTACAAAAACTAGCGACCTATCCTGATTCAACCCTTGTTTGCTGTACCCACGAATATACCTTAAGCAACCTTAAGTTTGCCCTCAGTGTTGAGCCCAATAACCCTGCACTGATAGCAAGAATGCAAAACGTGCGTGCACTGCGCCAGCAAAACTTATCAACGTTACCCTCCACAATTGGCCAAGAAAAAGCCATTAATCCCTTTTTACGCTGCGAGCATAACGACGTCATTGCTGCCGCTCAAACACAAAATCCACAAGTAAAATCCCCCTTGGATGTTTTTGCTGCACTGCGCAAGTGGAAAGATAACTTCCGTTGATTTCAAAGGAATATCACCATTAAGCACAAACAGATTGACAAGATTAGACAGCAGCGGCAGCATCGCTCGATTATTAGATTTTAAATGGCGCAGGTACCCATGAAACAAAGACTCCTTGTTGGCCTCATTACAGGCCTATGTGCCTTGGGTTCGCACGCAGAAACCCTTGCTCCAGCCAAAATCGATTACCAGCTACATAATCCCACTTTTATCTCCCCAGACGATACAAATCGCACCATTGACGCCTTGTTTTCTGACGCGGTAATGGCCCCCGAATACGCGGATTTATGGGAGCGCGTTCGTACCGGATTTACTATTCCAGAGCTAGATCATCAGTTGGTTAGAAAATGGGAAAACTACTACGCTAGCCGCCCAGAATATCTCAATCGAATTATCAAACGCGGCACGCCTTATTTATATTACGTGGTGAATGAAGTTGAGAAACGCGGCATGCCGATGGAAATCGCGCTTTTACCCATGATTGAATCTGCTTTTAATCCAAGAGCAGAATCATCGGTAAAAGCTGCGGGAATGTGGCAATTTATGCCCGCTACAGGCAAAGATTATGGTCTAGAACGCACTTGGTGGTACGACGGCCGCCGTGATGTAGTGGCCGCCACCAGCGCCGCACTAGACTATTTAAATGGCAGCTACACCCAATTTGGCGACTGGCAGCTGGCCTTGGCCTCTTATAACTGGGGCCCAACTGCGGTAGCCCGTGCGGTGGCCAAAAATGAAGCTGCCAATCTTGGCACTCAGTTTATTGATTTACGCATGCCAGACGAAACACGCAATTACGTGCCTAAGCTATTAGCCGTGCGCAATATCATCGCCAACCCGCAAGCCTACGGCGTCACCTTAACCTCACTGCCTAACCAGCCCTACTTTGCCACGCTCACCGTTGGTAAACATATGGATGTGAAGGTTGCTGCCGAGTTAGCTGAAACACCAGTTGAAGAATTGCTTAGGCTTAACCCTGGCTTTATCCGGCCAGTCATTGCTTATAAAGATGACCGATCCTTAGTTTTGCCCGTGGCTAAAGTTGAAATATTTCAAAAAAATCTGGCAGAGTACGAAAAACCACTACTGAACTGGCAGCCTTACGTCACTAAACAGGGGGAGTCTTTCGATAAGCTAGCAGAAACCTTTGGCGTAGCCGCGAACGAGCTTAAAGACATCAACGATATCGCCAGCCGTGATCGCCTCGCCCGTGGACAAACCATCCTCGTGCCCAAGATTAACGGCCTAGATGTTTCTGACCGACAAACCTTAACCGCTTTAGCCGCTAACCGCAGCGTAGAAGCCATTGATACCGGCGCTAACGATAAACCACACGCTCCCGTCATTGCCAGCAGCGAGCACCGCGTCAGCAAAGGCGATACGGCCTACAATATTGCTAAGCGCTATGGTATGAATATTGCCGCCTTGCAAAGCATGAATAATATTGCCGACGGGCAAGTGCAGCTTGGGCAAATCTTACGTGTATCGGTTAAAACAGAGAGCGCGGTTTCAGGCAAAGATGGCCGTGAATATACAGCTAAGCGTGGTGATACTTTTTCCTCTATTTCAAAACGCTATAATGTCGCTGCTGCAGATCTAAAAAAATGGAATAACGCTAAGCCTATCCAAGCAGGTACCAAATTAGTTATTTATTAAGCGAATCTTTATAGCGCAAAATAAAAGCCCCATCAGGGGCTTTTATTTATTTGGCATTCATTTAATTATTCAAAGAATACCCCGTTTGCTCCCATTTCTCGTGATGCTCACGGATCAGCTGAACAGCATCTTCAATGGTATCGACTACAATTGGGATTTGCATATCGACTTCACTCGCTAGCCCTGCGTTATTTTCTACCATATAACGCCGAGCCCAATCTACCTGCTCGTGCCACATTTCGCCGACTAAAATCAAAGGCGTGTCATACAATTTACGCACCTGAATTAACTGCCACACCATGGCTAATTCTAATAAAGTGCCAATACCGCCGGATGTCACAATAAACGCATTAGAGCGCAAAATAAAATGGTGTAAACGTGAAAAAAATGTTTTGTGCTCATAAACTTTGCCAACAAAATCATTCACATTTTGTTCAAAATCTAAATCAACCCGAATCCCCACTGATGCCTCTGGTCGATCAGGCGCACCATCACGTGCGCCTTCATTAGCAGCCTGCATTAAACCTGGGCCACCTCCAGTAACAATACGGCAGCCCATGGCGGCTAATTCACTAGCAAGTTGTTTAACCGCTTCATAGGCTGCCGAGCCTTCTTGAATGCGGGCTGAGCCAAAAATAGTGACGTGATAATCAGGCGTATGCGCAGGGCGCAGGCGGGCCAATTCATCCACTACATCCCAAAGCTTAAGCACGGCATCACCCACGATATCCAGCGCTTGCTCGTCATCAATCACACCAATCGGCTTATTATTTGGATTTATCATTTTTTATATCCTACGCGGCCAATAAAATGGAATGTGCAGTCTACACTAGGTAATTATGGGTCAGCTAAGTGTAATTTTCCCAATAATAATGGAGGATCTTTTACTTTATATCGGCACAGATTAACTTTATTTAAATAAAATAAAGCCCACACAGCCAAAGGCTTTGTGGGCTTTAGATAAAAGCACTATAAAACTAAGAAATAATCACCCCTGAATACGGAATGTACGCGGGAATGGTGTATTACTTTGTGGGCCAAACCAGCGGTTAAAGATTAACTCTGCCTCACCGGTTTTTTCAGTTTCAAGCAATGTTTCATTAACTAGATTAAGTAAACGCTTTTCATTTAACTTAACGGCAATAGAAAGAATTTCAGTAGCATTAGAATAACTAGAAATCTCATACTGTGCTTTGGTGGTCATGTTATTTAATGCGCCCGCTAAAGTAGGCTCATCATCCATCACCACATCCACACCGCCCTGCTCTAAAGAACGCACCGCATTTGAAATATCAGCAAATGCAGTGATATGCGCCTTAGGGTAAAGTTTTTTAGCAAGCTCTTCACCCGTTGTGCCGCTAGAAACCGCAATGCGTAATTTAGCTAAAGACTCTGAATTAGGATATTTACCCTTTTTATTTAAAGCTTTTTGCGCGGCAACAAAATAACCAATGCTGCACGCCACTTCACGCTCACGCTCAGGCGTTTTGGTGAATGCAGCCACAATCACATCCACCTTGCCTGACTTTACGCTGGGAATACGCTCAGCGGGGTTCACATCCTGCACCACCAGTTTGACACCCAGCTTTTTGGCAATGGCTGCAGCAAAATCAACGTCATAGCCTGAAACAGTGTGATTTTTATTTCTTTGCCCAAACGGGGGAACGTCTGCCGAAACCCCCGCCACCAAGGTACCTCGAGCCTTAATCGTATCAATTAAATCGGCGTGGGCCAGTACGCTACAAACACTCAAAAAACCAGCCAGAATTAATCGTTGCATAAGCAAGCTCCAGACTATTGATGCATCAAGATCGCATCATTGCCATATCAGATAAGAAGAATCTGATCTTAAAGCGCTTTAGCTTGACCTCTATACTGCGATAATCTCCAACTGCACTAAGTAAGAATTTGTGCGTATATAAAACAGCAGTAAAATAAGTAAAAACACTTACCTAAACGCTCGTTTTATTACATTAATATGAAAAATTCCTTCAGCAACCTCCATAATAAATGAGGCAAAGTGTTGCTAAATTACCCACGAATCTTAAACGTGCGGGGAAATGGCGTTGCTGTTTGTGGCCCAAACCATTGGTTAAAAATACGCTCTGCTTCGCCAGTGTTTTCCATTTCAAGCAAAGTTTCGTTAATGATATTCATTAAGCGCTTTTCACCAAGCCTAGCGGCAATAGCATAAATCTCTGTGGCATTGGCATAACTCGATAATTCAAACTGTGCCTTGTTAGACATTTGGCTTAGATTACGTGCAAGCGATGGCTCATCATCCACTACTGCATCAATTTTTCCCTCTTCTAAGAAACGCACCGCCTCAGGAATATCATCAAAGGCAACGACCGTGGCTTTAGGGTAGAGCTTGCGAACCAAATCAGCACCAGTTGTCCCACGCGCTACACCAATATTAGCCTTAACTAAGGATTCTGGAGTTGGAAACCTCCCTTTCTTAGACAGTACTTTTTGTGCCGCAACAAAGTAGCCACTGCTGCAATTTACTTCACGCTCGCGCTCAGGCGTTTTAGTAAATGTTGCGACCAAAATATCGACCTTAGCTGTTTTAACGGCAGAGATACGCTCGCTTGGATCCAAATTGAGCACCACCAATTTAACGCCCAGCTTTTTAGCGATTGCTCCAGCAAAATCAACGTCATAACCAGAAACCGTTTGATTTTTATTTCTTTGTCCAAACGGTGGAATATCAGCCCGCACCCCAGCCAACAAAGAGCCACGGGTCTTAATGGTATCCACCAAATCAGCATGCGCCAGCATGCTACAAGTGCTAAGCAAAGCGGCTAAGAATAATTTTTTCATTTAAAGCTCCAAGTATGCAAATTACTACTAAAGATTGTTTTATGGATTATAAGAATTTAATTATATAGCATAGTAGCAAGTGGGTTTATACCATTAGCAAGGGCTAAGGCACATACATCAAACTAGCAGTGTAGTCAGTGATTCATCATAGAATTTGCAAAAAACAAGAAGAAAAATACGCGACAAAGGATATATCAAGCCCAATCCTATCAACTTAAGAAAAATATCACCGTAGGGCGGGGAGCAACATCGCTCGTGGGTTTCAGCCCCATTAGGAACCGCAGGTTGCTTAAGTTGATAGAATCGGTATCAAATATCCCCATTGTATGAAGATAAGCAGAATAAACCTGCCCAAACTGATCAAGGTACTCTATTAAAAATAGCGTTTATTTCGCAGTATAGCGACGCGCTAATTGAAAAATAACTAAGGCGTGCAGAGGCCAAGGCAATATAAATCAGAAGACTAGGCGGAAAGTAGATCAAGAAATCAAACCATATCCAGCAGAATAGCTGAACGATGACAACTACAAGTATTTTAGAGGGACTGAGCATAAAAAAGCGTTTGTCACGACACCGCGACAAACGCCATTTTTTTAGTAGTAAAGCTAGCAGGCTTTACTGGCATAGCACTTAGCTTACTGCCAGCTATTTATACCACCAAGTCAGCAATAATCCCGCCAACAGCGCTGCAATCACCCCCAGCAGCCAGTTGCGCTTTTTTTGTTCCCACATCAGGCCGCTATAACCTGCCATCAATAGCTCGGTATGGTTTTGATCGAGCAGCTCGCCTAATTTACGTGGCAGCATGGGCAGTAAGGCGGCCCATTGCGGCGCTTCTTTTTTTAGATTACGCAGCATGCCACGCCAGCCAATTTGCTCGTGCATCCAGCGCTCTAAAAACGGCATAGCCGTTTGCCACAGATCTAGATCTGGATCAAGCTGACGGCCTAAGCCTTCGATATTCAGCAGCGTTTTTTGCAACAGCACCAGCTGCGGCTGGATTTCTACATTAAAGCGGCGCGAGGTTTCAAATAGACGCAGCAGCACTTGGCCAAAAGAAATTTGCGACAGCGGCTTGTTAAAAATAGGCTCGCAAACGGTGCGTACTGCCGCTTCTAACTCTTCCACTCGTGTGTCTTTAGGCACCCAGCCCGATTCAATATGCGCAGTGGCAACACGATGGTAATCACGATTAAAGAAGGCTAAAAAGTTAATCGCCAGATACTGCTTATCGCTGTCTGATAAGGTGCCGATAATGCCAAAATCCAGCGCAATATAGCGATTATCCGCCGCCACTAAAATATTGCCGGGGTGCATATCGGCATGAAAAAACCCATCTCGAAACACTTGGGTAAAAAAGATTTCTACCCCAAAGCGCGACAGTTTTTTTAAATCCATTCCTGCTGCCAGCAACTGATCGATACGCCCGACGGGGATGCCATCCATCCACTCCATCACAAACACATTACGCGCACAAAAATCATAGAAAACTTCTGGCACCAAAAGCTGTGGAGAGTTTAAAAAATTACGGCGTAACTGGCTGGCATTGGCCGCTTCACGCATTAAATCTAGCTCGTCGTGCAGATAGCGATCAAACTCCGCCACCACTTCTCTGGGGCGTAAACGCTTGCCGTCGGCAGAAAGCTTTTCAAGTAGCCACGCCATAACCCCCATCAGCGCCAAATCAGATTCAATCACCGGCAAGATATCAGGCCGTAAGACTTTTACCGCCACCTGCTGGCCATTATGTAAACGTGCCTTATGCACCTGCGCCACCGAGGCGCTAGCCACCGGCGTGTGATCAAATTCAGCAAATAGTTCAGCCAATTTACGGCCTAAGCTCGCCTCAATCACCGCCACTGCCGTAGCCGCAGCAAAGGGCGGCACATCATCTTGTAGTTTCGCCAGCTCATCGGCAACATCCAGCGGCATTAAATCGCGGCGGGTGGATAAAACTTGGCCAAACTTGACAAAAATTGGCCCCAACTCTTGCAGCGCCAGCCGCAAACGAAGCGCCCTTGGCGCGCTCAGATCACGGCTAGAGAGTAAGGATTGAATCAGCTTACCCAAGCCACGCACCCGCTCATGGCCGAGTAAAAACTCATCCAGACCATAGCCAAAAACCACACGGACAATTTTAATTAAACGAGAAAGACGCATGAAGGCAACTTAGAATTAAATTGGGGATAGGGCAAAAAACCCAAACCTTGAAGCACGGAGGAAAAGGAGAACACGGAGAAAGACAAAAAAATTAAACAACAACTTCATAGTAAGCTATGAAAGGTTTTCTCCGTGAAACTCCCTGTCCTCTATGCCCTCCGTGGTTCAAGACTTGAGTTTATTCAGTATTTTTTTCACAGAACTGTAGCCGTTTTTCCAGCCTAGCCAACGCATCACGTAATTCATCGACTTCATTGCAAAACTGATTCACATCGCGCTTATGTGCCAACAGTGGGGCTTCGTCACGCCAGTATTCGGCCAAATTAACCACCAATCTTGAACCCATCGTGCCAGGGATACCGCCCACTCTGCCTGCAATGCTCACCAGTCTTTGCGTCGCCACATCACCAATCAGCTTGGATAATTCTTCTGCCGCATCCCAACGCAAGCCACTCAGCACATGGCCGATGCGGCTGCCTAGCTCGCCGTCGCCACTCAGGCGCACATGGCGGGCGGCGGCAGTTTTATCCCGCATGCGGTGAGTGAAAAAGCTTAAAGGCAAATCAAGCGTGGCTTCTGCTTCGGCCTTGCTTTCTGCCAAACGGCCGTCATTCATCAGTACCAGCGTTTCGCTCACCAAGGGTAAAGAAACCTTGATGCTACGGCCAGCAAACTGCGCCAGCTCCGCCCTACTCGCTGCATCTTCTGCCAAAAGGCGATTAAGTACGGCAGCCAGTAACATCAGATTTTTATCCCTTTATGCAGGGCAACCACACCACCGGTCATATTATGAAAATCAACGCGGCCAAAACCAGCGTCTTTCATCATTTGCTTTAAGGTTTCTTGATCTGGGTGCATACGTATCGATTCCGCCAAATACTGGTAAGAATCTGCATCGTTAGCCACCAGCTTGCCCATAAATGGTAGCAATTTAAACGAGTAGATATCGTAAGCTGGCTTTAAAGGAGCCCAAACTTTAGAGAACTCCAGCACCAACAAGCGCCCGCCTGGCTTTAAGACGCGGCACATTTCGGCCAGCGCCACATCTTTGTGCGTCATATTTCTCAGGCCAAAGGCTACCGAAACACAGTCAAAATAATTGTCTGGAAACGGCAGTTTCTCTGCATCGCACTGCGCCACCGGCAATGCATAGCCCTGATCCAATAGCCGATCACGCCCTACACCCAGCATCGAGCTATTAATATCGGTTAGCCATACTTGGCCGGTTTTGCCCACTTTTTTAGCAAAAG
Source organism: Iodobacter sp. (assembly GCF_025352645.1). Lineage (GTDB taxonomy): Bacteria > Pseudomonadota > Gammaproteobacteria > Burkholderiales > Chitinibacteraceae > Iodobacter. The sequence goes on from NZ_JANXSO010000040.1 coordinate 19,160, forward strand.
CTTTAGATAAATCGCCCGTACCACCGGCAATATCCAGCACCTTATCGCCGGCTTTCACACCACTGGTTTCAATGGTAAAAAATTTCCAGATGCGGTGTAAACCACCTGACATCAAGTCATTCATCACATCGTATTTTTTAGCCACCGAATGAAAAACCTCAGCGACTTTTTGCGCTTTTTCAGACTCATTCACCGTTTTAAAACCAAAATGGGTACTTGGATCAGTCATTTTTAAACTCTCACAATATTTGTTCTTTAACTTTATGGCTGACAATTAAGCCCGCGCAGCCCCTGCCAGCTCTAAACGCGCTAGATAATCTTGCCAGTTGGCTTCCTTATTACGGCCCAGCTCATAGAGGTGGTCCCAAGAATACAGCCCTGAATCATGGCCATCATCAAATACCAATTTTACTGCGTAGTTGCCCACGGGGGCGATATCGACAATATTGACGCCTTGCTTACCTACTTGCAGTGTGCCGGGCCCAGCGCCGTGGCCACGCACTTCGGCAGAGGGGCTAAACACCCTTAGGTATTCGCAAGATAAATCAAAATGACAGCCATCATCAAAGTGAATCTCTAGTATTTTAGAGGCTTGATGCAGTTTAATTTCGCTGGGTTGCGGGGTTGTTGCGCTAAGTCCGGCCATTGGTAACGACGCTCTTGAATGAACCCTTGCATGATACCCCGCTTCAGGACTTTGCTGTCAGCAGCATGCAGGCTGTTAATTTACTTTTGAGTGTGAAAAATACGCCACTGTAATTTAAAATAAGACCACTTCTTTACGACTTGTAATATTAAAGACATATTGAGGCCTTAATCTTGCAACAAATGTGGAACTTTATTCCGCGAGGTCAATCGCTATGCCTGCAAATATTTTACTTGTTGAAGACGAACCCGCCATTCAAGAGCTGATTGCTTTCAATCTGTCTCAAGCAGGGCACCATGTGATGCGCGCTGATTCTGCAGAAAGTGCGCAAAATATCGTCCGCAATGCCCTACCTGATTTGATTTTGCTCGATTGGATGCTACCTGGCATGACTGGGATTGATTTTGCTAAAAAGCTGCGCGCAGAAGAGCGCACTCGGCAGATTCCTTTGATCATGCTCACCGCCCGCTCGGACGAGCAAGATAAAGTAATCGGCCTAGAAACTGGCGCTGATGATTACATTACCAAACCATTTAGCCCACGTGAGCTGCAAGCGCGCATTAAGGCTGTGCTGCGCCGCCGCGCGCCGCAAATTACCGATGATACCGTTGAAGTACAGGGCCTGCGCCTAGACCCTGCCACGCACCGCGTAACCGGCAATGGCGACACCATTGATCTGGGGCCAACAGAATTCCGGCTACTACATTTCTTTATGACCCACCCAGAGCGAGTGCATTCACGCGCACAATTGCTTGATCATGTTTGGGGCGATCATGTATTTGTGGAAGAACGCACGGTAGACGTGCATATTCGACGCTTGCGTTCGGCGCTGGAATCAACCAGTTTTGATCGTCTAATCCAAACCGTACGTGGTACAGGCTATCGGCTTTCTGCACATAATAATTAAGCCTAAGGTAAATACCAGGCCTCAAGCTGAGATATACTTACATAAAGCTTTTAAAGATAATTAGCTTAGAAACGACGAATGATTTATAGCCTTGCATGAGTAAGCGCTTTCCCTTTGGAACAAATCTAAATGCTTTGGCTACGCTCTCTGATTCATTATTTGGTAATGGCGCTATTTTCTGCGGCAATCGGTGGAATCCATGGCTTGCTATATGGCATGGCAACCGCAATTGGGCTGTTATCGCTATCGGTTTTGTACCACTTAATTAATCTTGGCCGCTTACACCGTTGGGTAGAAAACTCCCGCGTTGATAATGTACCCAGCGGTATTTTGATTTGGCAGGAAGTATTTGATCGGGTTTACAACCAGGTACGCCTGCAAAGCAAAATTAAAGAGCGCCTCACCAATACGCTGGATCGTTTTACCAATGCCAGTGAAGCGCTACCCGATGGCGTGGTGATTTTAGATGAGCACGATCGCATCGAATGGTGCAATCGTTCGGCGGCGCAACATATGGCCATCAACCGCGTCAGCGATGTGTGGCAAGTAATTAGCAATATTGTTCGCCATCCTTCGCTGCGCGAATACTTACGCAGTCAAGATTTTGCCCATCCGCTGGTTTTACATACACATAGGCCACAAGAGCAGGTGTTATCAGTGCAACTGGTTCCTTTTGATTCAAGCCGCAAGCTGCTGTTATCCCGTGATATCACCCAGCTTGATCGCGTACAAACTGTACACCGTGATTTTGTTGCCAATGTATCGCATGAGCTACGCACGCCGCTCACCGTAGTGGGCGGCTTTATCGAAACCATGATCGATATGCCTGACACGGATGCCAATATACGTCGCCAGCATTTACAGCTGATGTACGATCAAACACAGCGTATGCAACGTTTGGTTGACGATTTACTGACGCTCTCTCGCCTAGAAAGTGGCCAGCAAATGCGTGAGGAAGAAGTAGATATCCCACAGCTTATGCGCCTACTCGCTGCCGAAGCCGAAGGCCTATCCCAAGGCCGCCATATTGTAGCCATTGGCCAACTCGACTCAATCCGTTTGATTGGCAATCACGACGAGCTGCATTCTGCCTTTGGCAATTTGGTTTCTAACGCGATTCGCTACACCCCAAATGAAGGCAAAATTACGCTGGCTTGGAATCTGGTTGACGAGCACGGCGTATTTAGCGTGCAAGATTCGGGCATCGGCATTTCCCCCGAACATGTACCCCGCCTTACTGAGCGTTTTTACCGAGTAGACCGTGGTAGATCGCGCTCTACTGGTGGCACAGGTTTAGGCTTAGCCATTGTGAAACACATTATTCAACGCCATCAAGCTCAGCTGGTTGTGCAATCACAGGCGGGCATCGGCAGCCAGTTTGCGGTGAAGTTTCCACCACAGCGAGTCATTAAATAACAGGGGTTAGCCAGCTAATTAAATCGTCCACGAAACACACAAAAATTACGAACTATAAAGCAGTGCCTAGTAAGCGGCTTAGCTCAGCTGATTGAATCGTCATTCCCGCGAAGGCGGGAATCCAGCCTTGCAGCGGTAAAAACGCTCAGAGATGACGATTTTCTTGCATTTAATGTTTGAAATTATTTTTGTTGAGCTAGCTAGGGTCTGTTGACGTTTTATTCACAATTGCGCTGAGCGAGGAAACATAATCAGGTAAAGCTTTTTTCGTGGACAAAAACACACCACCAACACCACCTTCTGCAGCGCTTTTAAAACTTATCCCACTGTCAACCTTCATGAAGCTTAAAAAATAGTAATAATTATTGCGTGATGACAAATGCTAAATCATGGGGGATAGGGGATAATTTGCTACTGAGCATTACTTTTCTTCTATCTCTTTATTTGAGGTGTCACCCCCATGAGCAAAATCGCAGCCATTAAGCCCCTAGGTCAAAGCATCTGGTTGGATAATTTATCGCGTGGTCTGATTCAATCTGGCGATCTTGCCAAGATTTTGAAAGAAGACGGCATTGTGGGGGTGACATCTAACCCAGCGATTTTCTTCAAATCCATCAGCTCCGATCCGCTTTACACTGGTGATCTAGCCGAATTAAAAAAACAAAACCTCACAGCAGAACAACGCTATGAAGCGCTAGTGATCCCAGATTTACAAGCCGCTTGCGATGTAACCCGTGCCATTTACGATGAAACCAAGGGTAAAGACGGCTACGTATCACTAGAAGTTTCCCCAACGCTATCGCACGATGCAGTAGGCACCATCAGCAACGCCAAGCGTTTGTGGGCGGCTATTGATCGCCCTAATCTGATGATCAAAGTACCCGCCACCTCTGCCGGCGTAATCGCCATTGAAGAGCTGATTGCCTCTGGCCTGAATATCAACGTTACGTTGATGTTTAACCTGAAACACGTTGATGAAGTGCTCACCGCCTATATCCGTGGCCTAGAAGCCCGTGTTGCAGCTGGCCTGCCGGTAGATCACGTACACGCCGTAGCATCGGTATTTCTCTCCCGTGTAGACAGCCTGATCGATCCACAACTAGAAGCGCTTGGCACCCCAGAAGCGCTAGCTTTGCGTGGGACCGTGGCCAAATCATTTGTAAAAGTTTCTTACGAGCATTACAAAAAGCTCTTCCACGGCACTCGCTTTGCAGCACTAAAAGCACTGGGCGCAAACCCACAACGCATGCTGTGGGCTTCTACCGGCACCAAAAACAAAGCCTATAGTGATGTGATGTACGTGGCAGATCTGATCGGCCCAGAAACAGTTAACACCGTACCAGACGCCACACTCGATCTATTCCGCGACCACGGCGTAGCCGCGCTGACGCTTGAAACAGGAACAGACCAAGCCATCGCCAATCTGGCCGCGCTGCGCAAACTGGGCATTAACTACAATCTGCAAGGCGAGCAGCTACAAACCGAAGGCCTGAAGCAATTTGATGATGCCTTTGTAAAACTACTAGCTCTGACTGCTTAATTATTTTTGAATTAAAAAAAGCACACCCCAAGAATATTCGGGTGTGCTTTTTTTATCGACTCAATAAAACCACGACAACAATTGTAAGGTGGGCACCCGTGCCCACGCGGGCAGTGCTCATTAACGTGCACGATACCCATTAAAACCAGCACGTGGGCAGCGCCCCAACCCTATCAACTTAGCTATTTATCATAACGCATACACAAATATTGAATTATCGTAGGGTGGGTGCAACCCCTACGAATGGCCTATTGCTTAAGTTGATAGGATTGGGCTGCGCCCACCCTACACGTCAAGAAAGTTGTTTAGATTTACGCAGCAGCAAATAAACCAAATACGCCATCAACAATACCGGTAGCAAAGACAGCAGCGCCGGTATCATGCACGCCGCCACCACCACCACTCCAATAAACAATAGAAAAGCCGCAAGGCCTGCAAAGACAAAAAATAAAATGACACCTACCAATAATAAAACCGGTAAAGCAATCAGGGCATCTGCACCATCGGCGGCCCATTCCCAACTCCCATTGTCCCCAGTCATTTGAATATTTAAACCGTGGTTAAAATAATCCGCGCCCAAGTAAACGCCAAGTAACACCAGTAGCAATCCAATCAGTATATTTTTCATTTTTAGCCCCAGAACAACGCCGTTGGAATAAGACGAGTATCTTCCGTATTGGCGCAGTTTTAAACAGCAGAGAGACAGATTGTAATTTGTTGCGGCCAGAACGTGAAATATGCGGGGCGAGATGCAAAGCCATCGCTGCCTGCATATATACTGACATCATCCTTGCCTGAAGAGCAGCAATAATGAAACGACTTTTGCAACTCGCCTTGCCCCTCTGGCAATGGCTGCACCGTGCCGCAGCTTTTGTGCTCACCTTCCTCTTTGGTCAGGTGAACTGGCAGGCGCCGCGCTGGTTGCAAAAGCTGGCGCTGGGGCTAGAAGCCGCAATGCGCTGGATGCGGGCCAAGCCCAAGCAGGCGGGGATTGCTGTGTTGGCTTTTGCGCTGATGGCAACGGGTGGAACAATGGGCTGGCGCTGGTATCAGGCTCAGCCTAAGCCGCAGCGGGTGAGCTATGTGGTAACTGCCCCAGCCTTAACGCCTTATGACGATAAAGATCGGCCACAGCCGCTACCGCTGGTGGTGGAGTTCAACGAATCTGCTGCACCGCTTAAGCAAATTGATAAGCCAGCAGGTGAAGGCGTGAAGCTCTCCCCTGCTATGGCGGGCAGCTGGGTTTGGGAAGGCGATAGAAAGCTGGTGTTTCAGCCCAAGGCCGATTGGCCGGTAGATGCGGAGTTTGAAGTATCGCTGGCTAAGAAAAACCTGCTGGCAGAAAGCGTAAAGCTTGAGGAATATAGTTTTACTTTTAAAACCGCGCCCTTTGCCGCCAATGTGGCCGAGGCACGTTTTTACCAAGACCCAAGGGATGCCAATCTTAAAAAACTAGTCGCTACCCTGCACTTTAGCCATCCGGTTGACCCAGCCAGCATTCAAAAAAACATCAGCCTAAAGCTTGGCGGTGGGCTGAGCTATCAAAGCGATAAAGTGTCGCCTTATTCAATCAACTTTGATAAAGCTAAGCTGAACGCGTTTATTCATTCCGCCCCACTGACCGTGCCTAAAGAAGACAGCGATATTCTGCTTACTTTGGCAAAAGGCGCGAAAGCTACCCAAGGTGGCAACGCACTCGATGCAGATTTAGACAGCAAGATCAGCGTACCTGGCCTCTACAGCCTGCGCTTTGATAATGTGCAAATGCTGCTGGCCGATAACGAGCGCTACGAGCCAGAACAAGTAGTGATGATATCCAGCAATGTGCCGGTATCTGAGGTGGCGCTAAAAGGCAAAGTGCATGCTTGGCTACTGCCAGAATACCCGCCCAATACACCTAAAGAAGATCAGCATGGGGTGTATCAATGGGGGGCTAGTCAGGTTGGCAAGGCACAGCTTACGACAGAGCTAGCGCTCAAACCCCTGCCCGCCGCCGATGAGTTTGGCACGATGCATAGCTGGCGCTTCTCCGCCCCAGTTGGGCGCTCGGTGTTTTTGCAGGTGGATGCCGGTGTGCAGGCGTTTGGCGGCTATCAATCTGGCAAGATCATGAGCCGTGTGTTTCAGGTAGCGCCTTACCCTAAGGCAGTGAAGCTGCTATCCGATGGCGCGCTGCTTTCTATGGCTTCAGATAAAAAAATCGCCTTTGTGGCGCGTGGCCTGCCTGGGGTAAGAATTGAGGTGGGGCGCTTATTACCTAACCAACTGCACCATTTAGTTGACCAAAGCAGCGGCAACTTTGCCAAGCCCGAGATCGCCGATCAGTATTTAGATACCCTCGTCGAGCGCTTTACCGAAGAGCGCACCCTGCCTGCCACCGAGCCGGGCAAGCCTTACTACGACAGCATTGATCTAACCCGCTATTTGGCGGATAAAACGGGGAGCCGTCGCGGCGTATTTATGCTGAAGCTCACGCCTTTTGACCCCAAGCACCCTAAAAACCGTGATGAGGAAACCAGCGATAGCCACTTTATTTTGGTCTCTGATTTAGGCGTGCTAGCCAAAACCGCCGTGGATGGCAGCAATGATGTGTTTGTGCAGTCGATCTCTAGCGGCGATGCGGTGGATGGCGCAAAAATTGAGGTGATCGGCCGCAACGGGCTTACCGTGGCCAGTAGCCAAACTGACAGCAGTGGCCGTGCCCATCTACCTGCGCTCAAAGATTTAGCCCGCGAAAAAGCACCGCTGATGTATTTAGTCAGCAAGAGTGACGATGTATCATTTCTGCCGATGAATCGATACGATCGGCAGCTCAATCTATCGCGCTTTGATATTGGCGGCTTGGCCAATGCGGCATCGGCACAGCAATTATCTAGCTTTGTGTTTTCTGATCGCGGTATGTATCGCCCAGGCGAAACCGCGCATATCCACAGCATTACCCGCAGCGCCAATTGGGCGGGCAGTTTAGCGGGCCTGCCACTAGAAATTGAAATCACCGATCCACGTGGGCAAGTCGTCAAAAAAGAAAAAATAAAGCTCAGTAGTGCTGGCTTTGAAAGCATTGATTTTGCCAGCAGTGAAAGCGCGGCCACCGGCGATTACCAGATTGGTGTTTACCTCATCAAAGGCAAGAACGATCACGAGCAAATTGGCAGTGGCAGTATCAAGGTGAAAGAGTTTGAGCCAGATCGGATGAAAGTCAGCGCCACGCTGAGCAATGCACCCGTTGTCGGCTGGATTAAGCCGGAAGAGATCAAGGCCAATGTAAAAGTCATGCATTTATTTGGCAGCCCAGCGGGCGGGCGGCGAGTAGAGGGCGAGATGATCTTAACGCCTAGCGTGCCCACCTTTGCCGCCTTTGCCCAATATCGGTTTAGCGAGGCGGGCCAGCTTAAAGAGCCGTTTAGAGACGCACTGCCCAGCGCCACCAGCAACGATCAGGGGGACGCGGAGCTGAATCTGAATCTGGCGCGCTTTGCCAGATCCACCTACCAATTGCACCTAACCGCCCGTGCTTTTGAAGCGGGCAGTGGCCGTGGCGTGGCGGCAGAAAGTGCCGTACTGGTATCATCCGCCCCGTATTTACTTGGGGTAAAAAGCGATGGCGAGCTGACGTATATCCAGCGCAATGCCAAACGCGCCGCGCACTGGCTAGCGCTTGGCCCAGATCTCAAACCGATGTTGGCTGAGCAGCTCACTGTGAATTGGGTAGAGCGAAAATATGTGTCAGTGCTGGTGAAGCAGCCCGATGGCACATTCAAATATCAATCGCGTAAAAAGGAAATCAACCGCGATAGCAAGCCACTTAGCCTGCCCGCTGGAGGCAGCAATCTAAACCTGCCAACTGCCGAGCCGGGCGATTTTGCGCTGGTGCTGAGGGGGCCAGATGGTGCAGAGCTAAATCGTATCGAATACACCGTGGTGGGTGCGGCCAATATCGCCCGCTCCTTAGAGCGTAATGCCGAGCTGCAGCTCACCTTAAATAAGAAAGACTACAAGGCAGGTGAAGAGATCGAAGTCAATATCCGTGCGCCCTACACCGGCGCGGGGCTGATCACTATCGAGCGCGATAAAGTCTATGGCCACGTTTGGTTTAAGGCTGACACTACCAGCTCGGTGCAAAAAATCACCCTACCTAAAGACTTTGAAGGCAATGGCTATATCTCGGTGCAGTTTATCCGCAGCCCTAGCAGTGATGAAGTCTATATGAGCCCGCTTTCCTACGGCGTTGTGCCGTTTGCGGTGAATTTGGATGCCAGAAAGCTCGATGTCAAAATCGCCACCGCCAAAGAGGTCAAACCGGGGCAAAAGCTTGAGATGAAAGTCAGCAGCAATCAAGATGCCCGCGTGGTGGTGTTTGCGGTGGACGAAGGTATCTTGCAAGTGGCGCGTTATAGCACGCCTAAGCCACTGGACTTTTTCTTCCAAAAACGTGCCTTAGATGTACGCACCAGCCAGATTTTAGATTTAATCCTGCCAGAATTTGCAAGACTAATGCAAGGTGCAGCCCCCGGTGGGGATGCTGCGGGTGCGCTTGGCAAACACCTCAATCCATTTAAACGCAAACGCCAAGCCGCCGTAGCGTGGTGGTCTGGGCTAATCGACGTGGGGCCGCAGGGCAAAACGCTGAGTTACACCGTACCGGATACCTTTAACGGCAAATTACGGCTGATGGCCGTGGCGGTAACGGCAGATAAAATCGGCGTATTTGAAGGCGGCAGCGAGGTGCGCGGCGATTTAATCCTCAGCCCGAATGTGCCGTATACCCTTGCCCCCGGCGATGAATTTACCGTCAGCGTGGGGGTATTTAATAATCTACGTGCAGCAGGCACCGCCCCCGTGCAGCTAAAACTGGATGCGGATGCGGCCTTTACTTTACTCTCGCCCGCCCAACAAACACTGAATATCGCCAGCCAGCGTGAAGCCAGCACAGAGTTCCGCCTGCGTGCTAATGCCGTACTCGGCTCGGGCGGGCTACGCTTTACCGCCAGCAGTGGTGGCAAGCAAGGCATAGCCAGAGATGCCGTTAGCATTCGCCCCGCTGTGCCTTACTCCACCAAGCTGAGCGTGGGCCGCTTTGATAATGCCACGCAGGAAGTGGCGTTAAGCCGTGACTTATTTAAGGAGTATCGCAAGGTCAGTGCGGGCGTGGCTGGCTCGCCCTTAATCTGGGCTCAGGGCTTGGCGGTGTATCTAGAAAACTATGCTTATAGCTGCACCGAGCAAGCCATCAGCAAGGGCTTCCCTGCCCTGCTGTTGCCTAATTTAGATCGCAACAAAACGCAGAAAGTATTTAGCAATCTAAAGCAAACCTTGGCCGAGCGGCAGAATGATGACGGCAGCTTTGGCCTATGGGCTAGCAATCCAGATATCTCGCGCTTTGCTTCCGTTTACGCCGTGCATTATTTGGTTGAAGCCAAAGAGCGTGGCTTGCCGATTTCGGAGGATATGCTCAAACGAGCCAATAGCTGGCTAGAAACCCTCGCCACTGGCAGCAGCGAAAACCTAAGGGACGCCAGAGAGCGGGCCTACGCTATTTATCTGCTTAGCCGTCAAGGCGTAATGACCAGCGGCATGATTGCAGCACTGCAACAAGAGCTGGAAGCGCACCACGCTAAAGTCTGGCAACAAGACCTCACCGCCGCCTATTTAGCTGCCAGCTACAAGCTACTTAAGCAAGATTCTTTAGCCAACAAGCTATTTAAAACCGTGCCGTGGCTGATGATTGCTAAAGCCCCACCCAGCAGCGGCGAGAATTACTACAGCCCACTGGTACACGATGCTCAGCGGCTGTATCTGCTATCGCGCCACTTTAAAGAGCAGCTCAGCAGCGTGCCTTCCGCCGAGCTGGCGCAGCTGGGCAACGCCATCAGCGGCCAAAACTACCATTCGCTTTCTGCCGCGTATTTAATGCTGGGGCTGGAGGCCTATAGCAATAATGCAGGGGTATTTACGCTGGCCGAAGTGGATAAAGGCGGCAAGATCAGCAAGCTAGACAACACCGCGCTGCTTTCAAACACCGCTCACAGAGTACGCTTTGGCAAAGAAGGCGCCCTACCCGGCTTTTATCTACTCAGCGAAGCAGGCTTTGATAAGCAGCCACCCAAGGCAGCCATTAAGCAGGGGGTGGAAATCATCCGCGAATACACCGACCTTGCTGGCAAAGCCATTAGTAAAGTCAAAATTGGCGAAGAGTTTTTAGTACGCCTACGGCTGCGCGCTGAGCAAAACAGCGCGCAAATGGCCATTGTTGAGCTATTACCAGGCGGGGTAGAAATCGTGCCATCGCCTAAGGAAGAAGCCCCCGCTCAAGCCAGCACAGAAGGCGAGGGAGAAGGCGAAGCGCCACAACGCCCAGCTTGGCAGTCCCCGCTGGGTGAAAAGCAATCCAGCTGGCGGCCAGATTATCTTGATATGCGGGATGACAGAATCGTACTGTATGGCAACATCAGCAAAGACGCCGCCACCTTTGTCTACCGCCTACGTGCCACCCACGCGGGAGTCTTCACCAGCCCTGCGCCTTACGCACAAGGCATGTACAGCGCCCAACAAGGCCGAGGTGTGGCAGGCAAGCTGGAGATTGTGAAACCTTGAGTAGGCTGGGCACGATTTTGTGCCCACGCGTGGCAATGCTCTATGGCATGGCGCGTGGGCACACAAAACCTGCCCCCTTAGGAAGCTGTTAAAATACCGGCATGACGACCTCTATTGCCACTGCGGTTTCTGCAGAAATTATCATTAAAAAAAGCCGCTTTATTGCCCATATCCACCCCGTTACTGGCCGCGCGGAGGCACTGGCGCTGGTGGATGGATATTGGAAACAGCACCCCGAAGCCCGCCATGTTTGCTGGGCGCTACTGGCGGGTGGAGAATCGGGCATGAATGACGATGGCGAGCCATCCGGCACGGCGGCCAAGCCGATTATGAATGTCTTGCAACACAAGCATCTTGATGGCGTTTTAGGTGTGGTGGTGCGCTATTTTGGCGGGGTTAAGCTGGGCGCTGGCGGCTTAACCCGAGCCTATACCGATGCCACCGCCACCGCCCTGCTAGAAGCCGAATACATCACCAGCATCGCCCAAACCCAGCTTAAAATCGCCCTGCCTTTTAGCGAAGAAGGCCGCGTTCGCCGCTTTGTTACACAACATGGGGGGGAGGTATTAGGCGTGAACTACAGCAATATTGAAGCACTTTTACAGCTGCAACTGCCGCAAGATCAATCTGCCAACTTGCTACAAGAAATCAATAATCTTTGCGCTGGCCAGCTACGGCTTACAAGTAACTAGCAGCTCTACATACAACGCTTACCTTGCTCAGCAAAAGCGCATTGCACCTTTGAAATGAATTCTATTCGGCGTAGTGCGTCTGCCCCCTCCCCCCCAAAAAAACTTACCTGATTATTCTTCTTGCTCATTTCTGTCATTTACCTGAGATGATCGACATGGAGGGATATAAGCCGTAGGGGCGCTGCTTGCTGCGCCCTAGTTGAGCAGGGCGCGGCCTTCATTTTAAAACAAAACTCAGCATTTACTTAGAAAACATCGGCAAATAGCTGACACCTAGGGAAAGCACCTATGGGCGGGTGGCTTACATCGTTTCATCATCGTCTTAGAACGTAAGGGAACTTCAAAAAACTCATCTTTCATCATAAGACTGCGTTGTGCTTTAAACAATTCTCCTTATATATCAAATCTATGTAGCGACTATTTTTTCAAGCACGCCCTATCTTTATTGAACGGAGACGTTTTTAAAACCCTCTGTAGCACATTTAAAACAAAATAGTTTTAACAAGGGAAGGCTATGAATCATTTTAAAAAATGGGGAGTCTGGCTGCTGGTTGCACTGGGTGGTGCATTCTCGTTTGCCATGCTGGCCTTAAGCCGAGGCGAACACGTGAATGCCGTCTGGCTGGTGCTGGCCGCCATCTCCTGCTACAGCATTGCTTACCGTTTTTACTCTAAATTTATCGCCGAAAAAGTGTTCGAACTCGACGATAGCCGCCTTACGCCCGCCTACCGTCGTAACGATGGGCTAGATTATGTACCGACAAATAAATGGGTACTGTTCGGCCATCACTTTGCCGCCATTGCCGGTGCTGGCCCCTTAGTTGGGCCTATTTTGGCCGCGCAAATGGGCTTTTTACCTGGCACCATCTGGATTTTGGTTGGCGTGATGCTGGCTGGGGCGGTGCAGGATTTCTTAGTATTATTTATCTCTACCCGCCGCGATGGCCGCTCCCTAGGTGAGATGGCCAAACAAGAGCTTGGCCCCTTTGCTGGAGTAATTGTGATGCTGGGTGCGCTGGGTGTGATGATTATCATCTTGTCTGCACTGGCACTGGTGGTGGTTAAAGCCTTGGCTGAAAGCCCATGGGGCGTGTTCTCAATTGCCGCCACCATCCCTATTGCGCTGTTTATGGGCGTATATATGCGCTATATCCGCCCTGGCCGTATTGGCGAAATCTCGCTGATTGGCTTTGTGCTGATGATGGCAGCCATTGTGTATGGCGGTGATATTGCGGCCAACCCAGAGTGGGCACCACTGTTTACCATGCGCGGTACTGAGCTAACATGGGCCTTGATTATCTACGGCTTTATTGCCTCCGTTTTACCGGTGTGGTTGCTGCTGGCTCCGCGTGATTATCTATCTACCTTTTTAAAAATTGGCGTCATTGCTGGCTTAGCCGTAGGGATTGTATTTGCCGCGCCCGAGCTAAAAATGCCCGCAGTAAGCCGCTTTATTGACGGCAGCGGCCCCGTGTTTGCTGGTAGCTTATTTCCATTTTTGTTTATTACCATTGCTTGCGGCGCGATCTCTGGCTTTCATGCGCTGGTGGCATCCGGTACCACACCTAAGCTCATCGAAAAAGAAAGCCATATCCGCCTGATTGGCTACGGCTCCATGTTGATGGAATCCTTTGTAGCGCTGATGGCACTGATCTGCGCATCGGTACTTGATCCTGGCGTGTACTTTGCTATGAACTCACCAGCGGCGCTGATCGGCACTACCGTAGAGCACGCAGCAAGCGTGATCAATGGCTGGGGCTTTGTGATTACGCCAGAATACCTCACGCAAATTGCTAAAGATGTGGGCGAGCATTCAATTTTATCGCGAGCAGGTGGCGCGCCAACCTTTGCGGTAGGCATGGCCCATATCATCAGCACCATTACCGGCAGTACCGCCATGATGGGTTTCTGGTATCACTTTGCTATTTTATTTGAAGCGCTGTTTATTTTAACGGCAGTAGACGCAGGCACTCGCGCCTGCCGCTTTATGGTGCAGGATACCGTAGGCGTATTTATTCCTGGCTTAGCTAAAACCCAATCATGGGTCGGTAATTTAATCGGCACCGCCGTAGCCGTTGCTGGCTGGGGATTCTTTGTTTACCAAGGCGTAACCGATCCACTGGGTGGCATTAACACCCTGTGGCCGCTATTTGGTATTGGCAATCAAATGCTAGCGACGATGGCGCTGCTGCTGGGCACGGTTGTGATCTTTAAAATGAAGAAACAGCGCTATGCTTGGGTTACTCTACTACCCACCGTATGGCTGTTTATTACCTCGATGACGGCAGGCTGGCAAAAGATTTTCCATGAAAATCCAAAAATCGGCTTTCTGGCGCAGGCAAACCGCTTTAAGAGTGCCATTCATGACGGCACCCTGCTGGCCCCAGCAAAAAGCATTGCGGACATGGAAAGAATCGTCTTCAATAACCAGATCAACGCGGTGCTATGCAGCTTCTTTATGCTGGTTGCGATCACCATGCTAGTTGCAACCATTATTCAGATCCGCAAAGCACTGAATAATAAAGAAATATCGGTGCATGAAGTAGGTGGACCCTTAGCCACGGAGGTCGGCCATGCTTAAATTTTTACAGCCAGGATCAGCATTCAGAACCAACGCCAAGCGCGTGGTACAAACCTGCCGCCTGATGGTGGGCATCCACGATTATGATGCGTATCTGCTGCATATGCGCGAGCATCACCCAGAGATCGAGCCTAAAAACCGCGATGAATTTTATCGCTACTGCCTAGAGGCTCGCTTCCCAGGTGCAGGCAAAATCAGTAAGTGCCCTTGCTAAAACAGACGAGGGGCACAGCATGCCGTGCCCCTACTGATCCTCTTCTTCCCGCTTACGCTCTTTCACGATCTGCTTGCCGCGCTTTAGCCAAACAATCAACATGGTTGGCAAAAAGCCAAAAATAAAAAATATCGTTAAGCCTTTAGCAATGCTGCCTGCTACCGCAGAAAACATCAGCACCACGTATAAATAGCCAATCAAAATAATATACATTGCTGCTCCCCCAAATTGAAAAAAGCCCCGTTGTGAACTGACCCCAATTAGTTGGACAGTATAAAAGCTAGGTACTCAAGAGCTGGGTTCTGTATTGCACAGGACTCAGCCCTTTTAATTTCAGCTTGATTCGGTCGTGGTTATAGTAATGAATGTAATCCACGATGCCTTG
>NZ_JANXSO010000059.1 GCF_025352645.1 Iodobacter sp.
AAGCGATCAGTTTCAGCAACTTAAAACCGAATTTTTACCTAAGCAGTGATTAGGACGCTCAATGATGGAAGATGAAAATAAACCGAGCCGCAATTCGGTTACTGCTTGTGCAGTACCCAGTGATGGCAAACCCACTACCCCCTGCTATCTAGCCAGTGCCTTACCCGGCCTTGTCATTTTTGTACACGGGGTAAATTCACTTGGAGAATGGTATGAGCAGGGCGAGCAAGGCCTGTGTATGGGCCTGAACGAGCGGCTGGCACGGAATAAATACTTGATGCGAAGCGCTGTAGAAGGCTTTTTAACACCCAATCAATACGGTGAAGAATTATTAGCGGATGGGGGATCTAACGACAAACTGAGTGATAAGACTTTTATCCCTGATCCAGCGGCGGGCTATTCGCCTGTTATTCGTTTTAGATGGGGCTATCGTCCTGATAAAAAAGACTTGGCTGTTTACAAAAGCAAAGTATGGTTGGATGAAAGAACCAATGCTTGGGGTGGAGGCCCCTTTGCCAATGGCTGCTCTACTCTGCAAGACCTATGGGGGAGTGCGCTGAGTGATCGGCTGTTTTTAGGCATTACCGCCCAACACATCAACCCCACCAGCAGGCTCATCTACGGCTGCCCGCCCCGCTCCTATATGGCGATGGCGGCGGAGCGCTTAAGTAAACTCATCAGCAATATCCGAGCGGTCGATCCGGCCTGCCCAATCACCGTGGTTTGCCATAGTCAGGGCAATATCATTGGCATGGCATCCGCTTTCTTTAGTGAAACGGGTGTAGCAGATACTTATATTCTGTCTAATGCGCCTTGGAGCCCGGTTAAATCGGGCATCTATACCTATGTCAACACCCCCACTTCTAAGCTATTCAGGATGGAAGCGCATAAAGTTGCCAATCGAATTGCCACCTTAAAACACTTTGTGGAGCGGGTTAAAAAGCAAGGCGATAAGACAAAATGCCAACAAAGCCTTGAGCAGATTAATAAAGAATTTGGCTTTAAAAATAGCGATGCACAGCATTATTGGCTGGCAGAAGAACAAGATATTAAAAACTGGGATAAGGATAAAGACGCTGGTGATTTTATCGATAGGGATAATCGCGGCAAAATCTTTATGTATTGCAACCCTGCCGATCAGGTGATTGGTGCTTCGCCGATTCAGGGCATGGGCTGGCGTGGCCTCACTGCGGCAGAATTAAAAGAGGTGGATGAATCTGGCAAAACCTTACAAATACGTGTTTGGGCGCAGGGGCTTCATGTGGGCTCGCCTGATGTGAAGCAATACCATT
This sequence comes from Iodobacter sp., assembly GCF_025352645.1. Taxonomy (GTDB): domain Bacteria; phylum Pseudomonadota; class Gammaproteobacteria; order Burkholderiales; family Chitinibacteraceae; genus Iodobacter. The sequence goes on from NZ_JANXSO010000059.1 coordinate 1,293, forward strand.
ATTGGCAAGACCACTGGCGAGCCAAAGAGAAACCCAAGCTGGATGAGGATGAGTTTTGGTATCCAGCCTCCCCAGCGGTTAAATATCACCCCACATTTGAAAAGCCCAGCGATGGCGTGTTTGAGGCGCTGTTTCGCTTTATCGGCTTGGGGATTCGACCGCTGATGTGGGTGGTAACCAATCTAAAAAACTTCCCTACGCAAGGCATCCCCGACCGCGATCATTGTGTGCCGATTACCGCCCCGCCACTGCGCGAGCCGCTATTCCCTTCGACTTCGCCCAAGCTGCCTAGCGGCAATGCCGAAGTGCCGCATGAAACCTTTGATGAAGGCCATGACAATGTGCCTGCCGCCCGCCAGCAGCCCGACGGCGATATTGCACGCTTACAGAAATACGAAGACCTAGCCACCAAGCGGCTGCTGCAAGAATCTGTAAACGAGGGGAGTTCCACGCCTGAAGAGCAGGAGGAAAGAGAAAAAGCGATTTTAGAGCGGGAATCTCACTCCCCCGACAATGCGACCGATCACGGCACGATTGTCAACAACCCACGGCATTGGCAAAAAGGCATCACTTACGATGTGGCGATGGGCTATCTGAACCCCAGCTTGATTACTGAAAAGAAATTAATGGAGTTTAGGGTGTTTGCAGATTGGCGCTATTTGAACGTAGGAACTGCCGAGCATTTTAGCGCCCCTTATTTCACCAATGGATATGTAAAAGGAGCGGGTAAGTCCGGCATCACACCTTATCAGCAGTACAACGAAGGCACTTTAGCAAGCCAAGTGCCGGGGATTGTCGATACGCCAGAAAAAGCATCGGCGGGTGATCTTAAATATGTGAAGGAATCGAGCCGATGAAAATCCTTAAAATCTGTGCAGCCATCAGTGCTGTGTTTATCCTGTTGCTGGGCATTAATGCTTGGCAACTCAATGGTGACCCTAGCATTCAGGGCCTAAGCCAAGGAGCCTATCTTATGCAAGTGATTAAAATCCCCGCTTTATTAACCCTGCTCGGTGCAGGGATGCTCAGTATCGCCGTTTGGAGTGGTAAAGCCGAAGCTGCCGAGCAATTAAAGCAGGAGCAGTTGGCAGAGCAAGCCGTACTGCAAAAAGCCCAAGCTCAAACCTCAGCCCAAGAAACCAGCCTTCACTTTAAAGTGCAACTGATCGGCGCACGGCTGATTACCCCCTATATCCGCCGTGGCCTGCCTTTAGAAGCCCAGCTTCCTGCTTTATTAGGCTATCAGCAAAATAAAAAGCCCAAAGCCTATTACGCCCCTGCTACGGCTAAAAAGAGTAGTTCGGGTGGTTATACAACGTCATATGATGATTTTGTAAGTACCTACCTAGATAAAATGATTGAAGCCTTTAACTTTTCATTTTGGTCAGCTCGCAGCGAGTCATTTTTTTATAACGGTCTAAAGTACACCAAAAATCCTGGTACAGGCCGCGTTGCAGGAACTATCAATCAAATTGCCGTCTTTTGCACCCTCGCTCAAGAGTTTCAGCCTGCTGCGAACTATCAATTCTTAAATCAAGAGGGTTTAATGACTTGGTCATACAAAGATAGTCCCCGAGTCGACAATAAAGCGGTCTTAACAGCATTTGAAAAAACACATGCATCAATTAAATCAGCGATGGATTTTGCTGTTGGTATCGCTAAAAATGACCCTAAATCCACCGTTCACTACCGCTTCGGCTCAAGTAGTGCCGGTTTTAGTTCATTAACACAGGCATTTGATTATCTAGAAAGCCACCCCAAGGAAGTAGTCTGGGTGCTCGCCGCAGATGCACGTAGCTTTGCACCTAAAATTATTGATGAACAGCCCAATGAAGCATCGGTGCTGCTGCTGCTAGCGCATCAGGACTTTGATACAGGGCGTGATCCT
>NZ_JANXSO010000064.1 GCF_025352645.1 Iodobacter sp.
TACTTTGGGCCGATTCGACTAGGTTCGTTTGATGAGCGACAGGTAACAGGTGCAAAAAATGATTACTTAACTTTAACGCGAAAAGTGTCACCTATGTCTGTGGACTAAAGTGTTACCTATGTCCTTGACCTTTACACCCCACGAAGCAAGAAATCCCCTGCGCTGCGGACAATCGAGTCGGCGGCGGGCGGGTTTGGCTCGTGCCTCGCACCCTTGCCGAAACCCCGCCCCGCTTGTTCCTCGCTCCGGCGTGCTTCAAGGGGAGACTTCAGCCCCGTGCCACGAGTGGAGATTAAAATTCAATGAAGTAAGTTTTTAAATGACTAAAACCCAAAAAAATAGCAAAACTTAGCCCACGTTTTTCTCTGTGAAACGCCGTGTCCTCTGTGTTCTCTGTGGTTCAAGATTTGGGTTTTGGCTGCATAACATCAGTTAATAAGCATAAGGAGACTCAATGTTGAAGTTAAAAGATGCAGATCTACTCCGCCAGCAGGCGTTTATCAATGGTGTTTGGCAAGATGCTTTAGATGAAAGTCGCTTTGCTGTGCATAACCCAGCGACGGGCGCGGTGATTGCCTATGTGCCTAATATGGGCCGCCTAGAAACGCAGGCGGGGATCGCTGCGGCCCATGTGGCTTGGGCTGGCTGGCGTAAAAAAACGGCCAAGGAGCGCAGTGGCTTGCTACGGCGTTGGTTTGAGTTGATGGTTGAAAACACCGATGACTTAGCCGCAATCATGACCGCCGAGCAGGGCAAGCCTTTGGCGGAATCACGGGGCGAGATTGGCTATGCGGCGTCTTTTATTGAATGGTTTGCAGAAGAAGGCAAGCGCGTCTGTGGCGATACCCTACAAACGCCTGCTGCAGATAAACGCCTCTTGGTGATTAAAGAGCCGATTGGGGTATGTGCTGCCATTACTCCGTGGAATTTCCCTGCGGCCATGATCACCCGTAAAGCCGGCCCTGCCTTGGCTGCGGGCTGCACCATGCTGATTAAGCCAGCAGAAAGCACACCGCTTTCTGCCCTAGCGCTAGCGGTATTGGCGGAGCGCGCGGGGATTCCTGCGGGGGTGCTCAATGTACTTACTGGCAAGCCACGCGAAATTGGTGAGGAGATGACGAGTAACCCGCTGGTGCGTAAGCTCAGCTTTACCGGTTCTACACAGGTGGGGCGTATTTTGATGGCGCAAAGTGCCTCAACCATCAAAAAGCTGTCTTTAGAGCTGGGCGGAAATGCGCCTTTTATTGTGTTTGAAGATGCCGATCTGGATGCTGCCGTGCAGGGGGCGATGGCATCTAAATATCGGAATGCGGGGCAAACCTGCGTCTGTGCTAATCGCCTGTATGTGCATGATCGCGTTTACGATGCGTTTGCTGCCAAATTAGTGACTGCGGTCAGCCGCCTCAAAGTGGGTAATGGGCTAGAGCCAAACGTGGATCAAGGCCCCTTAATTAATGAAGCGGCGGTCGCAAAAATAGAAATGCATATCGCGGATGCACTGCAAAAAGGAGCAAGCCTACTATTAGGCGGTAAGCGCCATGCACTGGGGCATACTTTTTTTGAGCCAACGGTGCTCGCTGGAGTAGATAGCAGCATGTTGGTGGCCAAAGAAGAAACTTTTGGCCCATTAGCGCCTTTATTTCGTTTTCATAGCGATGCTGAAGTGATCGCAATGGCCAATGATAGCGAGTTTGGCTTGGCCAGCTATTTTTATAGCCGCGATATTGGCCGCGTTTGGCGTGTGGCCGAAGCCTTGGAGTACGGCATGGTGGGGATTAACACAGGCCTTATTTCCAATGAAGTTGCTCCATTTGGAGGTGTTAAGCAATCGGGCTTAGGCCGCGAAGGCTCTCATTACGGCATGGATGATTATTTAGTCATGAAATACCTGTGCATGGGCGGGCTAGACCAGTAAGTTTTAAACCACCCGTTGGTTCGAGGCTTTGTAAGGGCACTGTGGATCGTTAAACGCTAAGAGATCAATTTAGATCTATCTATTGCAAGTATTAAAACATCGTATGGCGGGTGCAAGCCGCGTTTTTTAGCATCGCTCGCGGGTTTCACCCGCCCTACGAATGGCATATTGCTTAAGTTGATGGGCTACGCTTAAAGTCTTTGAGGGCGAGTAAATGACTAATCAGTAACCGTCTTTAGCCAGTTGGTTTGCGGCCTTGCTAGGGAGCTGCTGAGCCTGCTTGCAAAAGGGTACTGAGCCAAAATAGGCGCGATGATAAGTTTTGAATGAGAATTGATTGTTTTTAATGGCTGCCGTAATATTTGCACCCTCTGAAAGCATTGGGTGGTTTTCTTGAAAAATACAGTCAGTTTGTGCCTGCTATTGCTCTTAAATGCGCTTGCATCTGCGGCGGGCAATAAAATAGAGCAGCTTCCTGTGTTGGCGGCAGATATCCGTCATGGCCAACTTGCCAATGGCATAAATTATTATATCAAGCCAAATGCTTTGCCTGCCGGTAAGGTTGAATTGCGGCTAATTGTAAATGCGGGCTCGATGAGCGAGGCCAAAGAAGAGCGTGGCGTGGCGCATTTGCTAGAGCATATGGCGTTTCGCCGTACCAAGCATTTTCCCCCGCAGCAATTGAAAGCTTTTTTAGAAAGCCAAGGCATGCGCATTGGCAGTGATTTTAATGCCTTCACCTCGAATGAAAGAACGATTTATCAGATCAGTGTGGCTAGCGATGCCGCGCCACAGGCCTTGCAATTATTAGCCGATTGGGCGGCTGGCATTGAGCTAGATGCGGCGGAATTAGAGCTAGAACGCGAGGTGGTGCTGGATGAAGGGCGTCAAAGCCAGTGGAGTACAGATTTTTATCAATCTTTGTTGAAAGCCATGTATCCCAAAGAGGACTATCACAAGCAGCTGGCGATGGGGGATGCAGATATCGTTAAAAATATCCCCTTGGCCAAGATCAAAGCCTTTTATCAGCGCGAGTATCAGGCTCAGCGGATGACGGTGTTGGTGGCTGGGGATGTGAAGCCACAGGCTGTTGAAGAAAACATTAAAGTGCTGTTCGCTGGCGTGGTGAAGGGCGATTTACCCAATGGCTATCCTCTTCCTACTGAAAGCGCTGGATTACGTTTTTTTAGCCACCGAGATGTGTGGAGTGTTTCGCATCCAGTTGTAGGCTGGGGCTGGATTTTACCTGCAGAGTTGAATGGGGATGTGGACATTGAATTAGCTCAGTTTAAGCGTAGCTTACTGGGGGATTTACTCTATCAACGTCTGCTGATTCAAACGGGCAATAGCCCAATCTTAGAGGCCAGTTGGATTAATGGTCATGGTGCAAGCTTACCCACACGGCAAACCGAATTTAGCTTTTCTGTGACGGTTAAAGACAAGCAAATGAAAGAGGCTTTGCAGGCCTTATACCGTGAATTTGAAAGAGCAAAACGCTTTGGCTTTACTCAGCAAGAGCTGGATAACACCTTTGCTAAATGGCAAAAATTGCGACCCACTCAGCTTAATCATCTTGACTGGGCCTCGCGTTTACAAATGCATGTGCAATACGGTGAATCAGCCAGAGATTTAGCAGGCTCGCTACAGCAGCAAAAAATATTATTTGCTGCCATCAAGCCAGAAGATCTGCAAGCCGAGCTAAAACGATTATTACTTTTGCCGGATCAGCTAGCAACCGTGCTTTTGCCTCCGGCAGTGACAAGCTTCTCCTTATTTATGGACAATACCGCTCAAAAGATTGTGGATGCGGTGCAGGCTGAGAGCTTGCAAAATATTGTGGCGCTAAAGGCCGACAAGCCTCTACTCAGCAAGCCGCCGCAGCCGGGTAAGATTATGGCAGAGCAAATCGATGCCGTAACAGGGGGCACGTTATTTACATTAAGTAATGGGATTGAAGTTCTTGCCATTCCCCCTAAAAATACGACGGATAGAATCGGTTTTTCTGCCCGATCTATAGGCGGGATGGCGGCCTTAGGCAAGAAACTCCACCCAGTCGGTTTATCGCTGACGGACTATTTTTTAGATGCGGGTTTGGGAGAGTGGAGCGGTGTTGAATTAAAACGGCAGCTTGCTGCCTCTTCATTGCAGCTACAGCCGTTTATTGGCCCTAATCAGCATGGCTTGAAGGGGGGAACCAGTGCGCAGGATCTGGAGCAATTCTTGCAATTGCAATACTTGATATGGACCGCGCCAAGGGATGATGCGGCGGTATACAAACAAAGTATGGCATTGGCTTTTCAGCAAGCTAAAGCTTCTGCAAGTTCGCTCTATATGGGGTTGAATGAAAAGCACTATGGTGAAAACTGGCCCTACCCTGATTTTTGGCATGAATATCAATTTGAAGCTGCATTTGCAGATTTTGCTGAAGCAAGAAATATCCTATTTGCTAATCCACGGGCTTTTCGCTTTGTATTTACCGGATTAAATAAGCAAGCACAAACTAGGCAATGGATTGAAAAATACTTAGCAAGTTTGCCCACTCAGGCTTTGAGCAGCTTTAAGCCAGAGGCTTTAGCGCATGGCCGAAGCAATGAATTACACCAAACCATGCAGGAGCAGCGAGCCGTTCGTGTCTGGCATGCTTATATTCCAGTGCCTGCGACGTCGGCCAGTGCCGATATGGCAGATTTTCTGAGCCAGCTATTACAACAGCGGCTTTGGCAAGCCTTGCGCGAAAATACTGGCGAAACGTATGGGGTTTACAGTAATTACGAGTTAAATGCTTGGCAAGGCTTATTGATAAAATTAAATTATCAAACCGATATTAAGCAATGCGATCAAGCTGCAAAAATAACCGTGGATGAAATAGCTCGTTTACGCAAAGAAGCACCTAGTGTGGATGAGATTAAAAATATTCGAAATATTTTAATTAAATCGCAAAAAGAAAGAGTGGATTCGCCAATACAGTATGCAGAGTTTATCTCTTGGAATTGGTTGGTTGATGCCTCTTTAGTGGGTAATGCCGCGGATTATTCGCAATACACGCCTGAGCTGGTGCATAAATATGCGCGGAGCTGGCTCTCAGAGGGCTATTGGGCGGTGGGCAATATCAATTGCCAAAATACAGCTGATTTAGCTGCTTTAAGAGGGGATTGATTCGCTACAAAACATAGAGCGGCTTGGGCAGTTTTTGGCCTAAGCCGCTCTAAGCAAGGTTTAGGTGGTCGTTATGACTCTACGCTTTTGTATTTCGGCCATAAATTCAGTTAATTCCTCAGGAACACTCTGCTCCAGCCGCTGGTAAACGCGGCAATCGGGGGTGCGGGTGATGAGCTGGTCATTCACCAATTCGCGGCGCAGCAGCACATGGTCGCCGATGGCTTCTGCAGATTTAATCCACTCATTGGCAGCCTTTTCTGTCATCTCTGTTGCTGCCGGAATATTGGCCCACACCGGCCATAGGCAGTGCCGTTGCTCGGAAAACTTCTTAGGCCAGTGAATTAAGCGCCCCTGCTCATCAAAATGCCTGAGTAGACGTCTTGTTAGCGCAGATTGCGTACTGGCAGGCAAGGGGGCAGGTGCTTCTGCGGCGGCGCGCAGATGCTGAAAATTACTAAAGCCCGCAGCACGCGCTAGCATATTTAAAATTTGTAAATGGCTGGGAGCGGCATCTTCTGTAGCCCATTGCTGCTTTAGTGAGCGGGCTAGGGCAGAGATATCAGAGGTATAAAAAGGGTAGGTGGTGCGCGACATGGTCGAATTCTCCTGTCGTGCCGAAGTCGTTGAGACTGCCGTTGGTCGCCGTTACGGCTTGGCACTAGGGTTCGGGCCAAGCAAAAGTTTCAAATATTTTTCGCCATAACAGGTTTAGCGTGCTTCAAGATGAAGCGGCGACGCCTAGGTGAACTGCAGACCTAGCCGCATCATAACTTAAAAGTAGTTTTGGATTCAAGGTGTTGTAAGTATTTAAGTATTACCCTTTCTGCATCAATAGCGATCGCCTTGCAGCTTCACTGACAGCCAAGACCGCTGGGTGGCTAAGCCTTCTTTCTACTGAGATGGCAAAATAGTTGACCTGTACGCTTGAAACATGGCCGATTAATTGGGCTCCGTGCTGGCTGAGGATTTCTTCTTCCATAATGGCGGGCGCAGCAAAAACCCCTGCTCCGGCTTTGCCAAAAGCCTTCATTAGCGCGCTATCGTCAAATTGCCCCACTATTTTTGGGCTAATTCCTTGCTCTTGAAACCAGCGTAAAAGCGGCGCTTGCATCGCTACTTTATCGCCAGGGAAAAGTATGGGCGCGTCTTTTAGTGATTGTGGAAAACCACTGCGATAGCGCGTGGCAAGTTCTGCCACCGCATAAAAAGCGATGCCACATTTACCTAAGGCATGGTTATAGCCCTTTACCCCCAGCTCTGAGGGGAGAGGCTGATCGGCAATCACCAAATCAAGCTTATGGATGGCCAGCTCGGCAAAAAGGCGCTCCAGTTTGTCTTCATAGCAAATTAAGCGCACCGGCTCTGCCAGCGTAATCGCCGGGGCTAAAAGCTGGTAAGCAATGGATTTGGGTACGGCATCAGCCACTCCAACTTTAAAGACTAATTCAGGGCTAGCTGCGCCACTTTTTAGTGATTGCTCTAGCTGATTGCCAATCTGAAATATTTCTTCGGCCTGCGTTTGCGCCAGTTTGCCTGCTGAAGTGAGCTCCAAGCGCCTGCCTACGCGGCGAAATAGATCCGTACCTAATGAGGTTTCTAACTCTGATATTTGGCCGCTAATGGTTTGCGGGGTGAGATGAAGCTGTTCGGCGGCACGCGTAATGCTGCCCACTTTGGCCACATTCCAAAAATAGTAAAGCTGTTTGTAATTCATCATGCTGCTTGGCTCTATGATCAGTTTTTTACGAACTATTAATCAATAATAATCTGATTTTCTTTGTGAAAGTGCAAGGTTAATATCAAGCCCATGGGTTTTAATTGAATAAGATTGTCGATTAATATTCAGTTGATTCACCTAGATTGATAGAAATAGTCTTTTGTTTTTATAAGTTAACAAGTGGATTTTTAGCTTTTAATCGTCAGGAAAACACGGATTGACCGCTCACAGACTCAATTTCTAAGCTATTTAAAGTGATAAGGCTAAATCCTGTAAGCTTACATTGAAGCGCTTGCCATTGGGGTGAGCGGCCCTAGGGCCAGCGGTAATGTAAGGAGTAGATCATGAAAAGGCTGAGCGTGTTTTTTTTAAGTAATGGGGTGCTAGTACTGTTGTTGTCGCACGGTATTTGCGCGTTACAGCCTTATTTTAATGTTTTAAGTTTTGATCTTTTTGTGTGGTTTTGCGCCTCCCTGTACTTGGGTGCTGCCTTTGTTGCATTTGCTATTTCAAAGCACAAAGCGCAGCAATTATTGGCCGCCAAACCGCTAAAAATCCCCAGTAATACAGCAGAGTCTTGGCTGCTTGCTACGGTGGCAAAGCAGGCTAAATTGGCAGGTATTCGTGGGCCAGCGGTGGCTATTTATGATTCGGTTGATATCAATGCGTTTGCATCAGGGCTATCAAAGCACCATGCTTTAATCGCTGTTTCTTCTGGTTTATTGTGGCGTTTACCAACTTATGAAGCAGAGGCGGTGCTGGCTCATGAAATTAGCCATATTGCTAATGCGGATATGACTAGGCTGATTATGATGCAAGGGCTAGCCAATGTTTTGGTGGTGGTGTTTGCCTATCTTCTTGCCAATCAATTTGTCATGCCCCATTTTCAAGAGTGGGTCACTGTGGCCGTGTTTATTGCCGTGATTGCGATGGGTTTGATGTTGGCGGCACTCGCTGTAATGTGGTTTTTACGGCGTATAGAATTTTTAGCCGATTTAAGCGGAGTAAGGTTAGCGGGGGGTGAGGCCATGATTGCCGCTCTAGAATTTTTAAATGGCGTACCTAGCCCAGAGCAGCCACAAGCCGCACTTGGAGTCGCAGGAAGTATTGAGCTTGGTGTAAAGCGCCTATTTATGTCGCATCCCTTGCTCAGTGAACGGATTTTGGCACTAAAGTTAAGACATTGATTTTTATAAAATAGGAGAGTGATATGGATGCAGCCGTTTCAATCGGTGAGCCGTGGATGTGGGCTAGTTTTATTGGCTTTGTATTGGTGATGCTGGCTCTTGATTTATTTGTATTCGGCGGCGGTAAAGTACACAAGGTGAGTATTAAAGAGGCGGCGAGTTGGTCCTTGGTATGGATTAGCTTAGCGCTGTTATTTAATGCCGGTATGTGGTGGTATTTAAATGGCACGGTAGGCGCGGAGATTGCTGATCGAAAAGCGCTGGAATTTTTTACTGGCTATGTGATTGAAAAATCGCTCTCGGTTGATAATGTATTTGTATTTTTATTGATTTTCTCGGCCTTTAATGTGCCTGCAGAATATCAACGCAGGGTCTTGGTTTACGGTGTAGTTGGTGCGATTGTGATGCGGGCAGTGATGATTTTGGCCGGTGCCTGGGTGGTCCGTGAATTTAACTGGATTCTGTATTTCTTTGGTTTCTTCTTACTGGCAACAGGGATAAAAATGTTATTTACGGCGGATTCAGAGCCGGACATGACGCAAAACCCTGTACTTAAATTAGCCAGAAAATACCTAAGGGTAAGTGATACTCATCATGGTGAGCAATTTACCGTGATGCAAAATGGCGTGCGCTATTTTACCCCGCTATTTTTAGTACTGATTTTGGTAGAAGTATCGGATGTTGTATTTGCTGTGGATTCTATTCCGGCTATTTTTGCGATTACAACTGATCCATTTATTGTTTTTACCTCTAATATCTTTGCCATTATGGGTTTAAGAGCGCTGTATTTCTTATTAGCGGATATGGCTGATCGCTTTCATTTACTTAAATACGGCTTGGCGCTGGTGTTGGCCTTTATTGGCACAAAAATGCTGATTATGCCTTGGTACCATATGCCGGTTATGGTTTCGCTATCGGTGGTGGGGGTATTGATTGGCGGCAGTGTGGCGGCTAGCTTATATCTAACGCGTAATCGCTGATTACGCTGCTTATAGCGAAGAAGCTAGCTGGCCTAGCTTTTTTTTTCAAGCGCGAAGGAACGGTCTAATTGGGTTTTCTGCCCAGCTTTTAATGGGGATAAGTGGATGATTGATGTTGTGGTGATGTTTTTCTTACTTGGACTTGCTGCAGGACTTATGCGCTCTGATTTTAAACTGCCAGCGGCTTTATATGAGTCACTGGCCGTTTTTTTATTACTCGCCATTGGTTTAAAAGGCGGGTTGGGACTGGCACAGCAACCCATCTTGCCGCTGCTGCCACAGCTTGCATTAGTGATTGGCCTTGGTGCGGTGCTCACTTTGATCGGTTTTACTGTGCTGAAAGGTTTTGGCAGATTAAATAGGGCCGATGCGGCCTCTATGGCTGCGCATTATGGCTCGGTCAGCGTTGCCACTTATGCCGTGGGTGTGAATTGGCTAAGTAGCCGCCAAATTGCATTTGAATCACAAATGGTCATTTTTTTGGCTGTGATGGAAATCCCCGCAATTTTGGTGGGGATTGTGCTGGTACGTGGTATGGGCAAAGACACGCAATGGGGCAAGCTGGCGCATGAAACTTTTCTAGGTAAAGGTGTGGTGTTGTTACTGGGTGGGATGGCCATTGGTTGGGCCGCGGGGCCAGAAGGGCTAGCACCCATTAAGCCGCTGTTTTTTGATTTATTTAAAGGGGTGCTGGCATTGTTTCTATTAGAAATGGGCCTGATTGTGAGCCGCCAGTTTGATGAAATTAAAAAACGCGGTGTCTTTATTCTAGCGTTTGGCGTCTTGATGCCCTTGTTTTCTGGTGCACTGGGTTTGTTCTGCGGCCTATTGCTGGGCCTCTCTGTGGGTGGGCTTACCTTACTGGCCACTTTGGCCGCCAGTGCTTCATACATTGCGGTGCCAGCCACGATGCGTTTAGCCGTGCCTGAGGCGAATCCGGTTATTTCGCTTGCCGCTGTTTTAGGCGTGACTTTCCCATTTAATGTTGTGTTTGGGATTCCTTTATATCATCGCTTAGCCACGCATTTTTACGGAGCATTTTGATGACCATCCATACAGAACTACGCACCCTGCTAACCGCAATTACGGAGGCTGCTGTGGAGCAGGTATTGCTGCGCGATCTTCAGCAATTAGGCATCAAGGCCTACACGATATCTGATGCGCGTGGCCGAGGCATGCATGGCTTAAGGGATGGCGCTTGGGGTAAATCGGCCAATATACGCGTTGAAATGATTTTGCCGCGTCCACAAGCTGAAAGTACGCTGCTGTTTTTGCAAGAACACTATTTTGCTAACTTTGCCATGGTGGCGTACCTGCAGGATGTGGAGGTGATTCGAGCCGAGAAATTTTAACAATGCGTGAGTTCACGAGTAATCCTGTGTACAGCGGCTGGTGCTTGGGGCTTTTCTGATGGGTTTAGCGCCTGTTGCTTGGTTGGTGTTTTTGCTGCCTACAGAAAGTGGGTTTGTTTATCGGGCCAGTTGTTTTATGTGGCATTAGTCGTGTGGCGGGAATGGCTGGATGATGAGCGTGCTTGACCCTCAGCAAGGGTTACAGGCTGTATACTTCGGCGCTTATAGGCACACGCCATTTATATTATCGTAGGAAGCCATGACTGAACCCTTGATCGAAACCCCAGACATTTTGCAAATCAATCATTATCTGCAGCTGCATCACGCCACGCTGGTGACGACTGATGGCTGCTATGCCGTATCGGTGCAGGGGGAGATTGAGCTGGGCGGGCGGAAGATTGCTTATCATCTGGTGCCCGATGAAGGTTTTTTAGGTAAGACCAGTAAGTGGCGCAAGATGGATACTGCGGCGCGTTTTGACATGCTTAAAGCGCGTTGGAATGATGAGGCCCGCGCCAAGCTTGAGGCGCAGTTATTACACTGCGCTGAGCAAGTGCTGGCGATTGCCAATGATTTTGAGTTAGACCCTACGAGCACTTTCACCGCGTTTCAAGCTAAGTATGAGCTGGCGCGGTTTCGCTGCCAGTTGGCCTTGGATCGGATTGCCGCACAAAAACTGGGCAAAACGGCCACACGGCAAGAGGATAAAACCCATAATGCGGTCAATTTATCGCTCTACCCCGAATCCTTTACCGTGGCGCAGGCCATGCCTCGGCACTTTATTGCTATTTTAGGCCCAACCAATTCGGGCAAAACCCACGCCGCCATGCAGCATTTACTTAAAGCTAAATCGGGTGTGTATCTGGCCCCTTTACGCTTGCTGGCTTTAGAAAACTATCGCCGTCTCTCTGAGGCGGGCGTGGCGGTGAGTTTAATTACTGGCGAGCAAAGAAAGCTGCACCCAGAAGCCACTCACGTAGCCAGCACGGTAGAAATGCTTAATCCCAATCGGACGATTGAGGTGGCGGTGATTGATGAGATTCAGCTTTTAGAAGATCAGGATCGTGGTGCGGCTTGGACGGCGGCAGTGTGTGGTGTACCGGCCAGTACCGTGTATTTGTTGGGCGCACTGGAGGCCCAGCCTGCCATTGAATCCCTAGTCAAACGCGTAGGCGGCACGCTGGAAGTGCGCAAATTAGAGCGCATGTCGCCGCTGGAAATGGAGAAAAAACCGCTAGGCTCGCTATCTAATTTGCAAGCTGGCGACGTGCTGATCGCTTTTTCCCGCCGCGAAGTGCTGAACTGGCGCGATCAGGCGATCGAGCAGGGCTTTAAGGTTTCTGCTATTTACGGCAATTTATCTCCTGAAGTGCGCCAAGCACAGGCCGAGCGATTTATTGATGGCACTACCAAAATTGTGGTTGGCACCGACGCAATCGGTATGGGCTTGAATACCCCAGCAAGGCGGATTATTTTTACCACCGCTAATAAATGGGATGGTTACGCCGAGGGCACTATTGCCGCATCGCTAGCCAAGCAAATTGCTGGGCGGGCAGGGCGCTTTGGCGAGCATGAAGCGGGCTTTGTGGCGGGCTTAGATGCTAAAACCCACCAAATGATTGCCGAGCTACTTAAGCAAAAAATAGAGCCTTTACCGGCAACCGGCTTTTTTGTATCCCCAAACCTTGATTATTTGCAGCAGATTTCTGGCGCAACCGGCGAAACCAAATTGCAGCCGCTGCTCGAGCTATTTGCCAAGCATATTAATGTGCACGATGAGTTTTTCTTACCGGCCAATTTAAGCGAGCAAATCGAAAAAGCCCGCTGGCTAGATACCCTGCTCTTGCCGCTTACCGATCGATTTGTGTTTAGCCTTTGCCCCATCTCCACCAAATTTGCCATGCTGGAATCGGCATTCAAAGACTGGACGCAAGCCAGAGCTAAGCGCAAAACCGTGCCACTGCTGCGCATGGATGGCATAGGCGGGCGCAATGAGCTGCAATATTTAGAAGACACCTGCAAGCTCTATTCTGCCTATGCTTGGCTGGGCTTTAGAATGCCGGATACCTTTCCTAGCGGTGAAATGGCCGAATCTTTGATGCAATCCACTTCAGAGAAAATTGACCAACTGCTACAAAAGCAAAACACCAGCCGCCGGCCAAGCCCCGTAGGCAAAAGCCGCCGTGGCGGCAAATGGTGATGTTAATGTAGGGGGTGAGCACGATTGTACCCACGTGGAAATAGCTAACATTGCCACGCGTGGGCACAAAACCGTGCCCACCCTAAGTTGCAGCAGCAATCAAACTATATGTGGATACCCTGTTAATTTTCATCTAGAACTAGGAGCAATTCCTATTCTTTTGCGAGGTTTTCATGCGTGCCATGTATCTGTGCGTGCTGGGCTGCGCCAGCCTGACGTATGCCGCAACACCCCCTAAGGCCACGCCACCCGTGGCGCAAGTTTGGATGGATTTGGCCACTTACTCAGGCTCGATGATGCCTGTCGGATTAGGCGGAATGGGCGGATTATTGGGCGGGATGTTTGGGGGAGGCAAGGGCGGTAATGTCTTTGGTAATACCCAGACAGGTCAGGTGGGGCGCTGGATGGATGTAACGCTAAGCACGCGCAAAAACCCGAATCTGCAAGATGGCATACAAAAAGTACCTGCCGCTAGTCAACTAGCACCTAGCTTAAGTTTGCTCAGCCCACAGGAAGGCAAGCCGGTTCCTGCCACTGAGGACGATGATGAAGCCGCCCCTGACCCCGAGTTTCAGCGGCCTAAGGGTAAAATTTTGCTGTATTGGGGCTGTGGTAGCGAGGTACGTAAAGGCCAGCCGCATGTGCTGGATATGGTAACGGCCAGCATGGCGGAATTTGCCAAAGTTTTTCAAAGCCGCCGAGCCACCACGCGCGGCGCGCATAGTACGCTGGGCCGCCCAATTTGGCCTAATAAAAGCGATAGCCGCATGATTAGCGACGGCGCCTCTTTGCAAGGCGAGCACGAGTTTAGCGGGGATGGCGTGCCCGATGGCTTTAAATTTAGCCTAGATGCTCAGCACGATTTAATGCCTGGCATTGATTTAAAGCAGCGCGATGAAGGCCAGGCGGTGGTGTTTAATTGGCAGGCCATGCCGCAAGCAAGAGCGTGGTTTATGGCCAGCATGAGCATGAAAAATCAGGATGAAATGGTGTTTTGGAGCTCAAGCGAATTGCCCGATACCGGCTTTGGCCTGCTGGATTACCAGCCCAATACCGCGATTGATCGCTGGCTAAAAGAAAAGGTTTTGCTCCCTGCCAGCAGCACAGAATGCAAAGCGCCCAAAGAAGCCGTTGGCCAAGGCATGCTGCGCATTATTGCCTATGGCGATGAGCTTAATCTAGCTTACCCGCCTCGCCCTAAAGACCCCAAAGTCGTATGGAACCCACAGTGGGCGGCAAAAATTCGGCTAAAATCTATGGCGACCAGCATGATGGGCATGCCCGCCATGCAGCATGCGCCAGATGGTGAAAAATCAGAAAAGCCTAAATCGCCTAATGCGGTGGATTTATTAAAGGGGATTTTTGGGATGTGAAGCATTAAAAAGTTTCTTCAATAGCTACGTAGGGGCGGGGCTTGCTGTGCTTTTACGTGTACCAACTAAATAAAACCTGATTAGCTGCTTTACTCAGCACGAGCAGCGTTATTCCCGCGCAGGTGGGAATCCAGCAGTGGGGCACTCAAAACCTCTGGATTCGCCAATTTTTTTGGTTTTCCCCTGAGTGATTTACTTTGCATGGCGTTAGCTTAACTTTATACCTATAGCTTGCAGCAAGCCGCTCCACTACGATGTTTCTGGGTGTCCTTTGGAGTGAATTTTTTTATGCTCTGCATAACATCCCTTTATAAAGTAAATTTTCTTTTGTCAGATTTCTATTGTTTAGCGTTTAAAATAGTAAGTAATTGTTAATTTGCTACTAGTTAGTGTTTTTTATTTATTATTTCATATTAATATTTTAAAATGAATTATTGGATAAAACAGAGTATTAAAATAACAATATATGCTTAAATTGCTTATTGTCTTGTTTGTGTGTGGCCTACCTTCGTTGATTATGGCGAGTCAGGATGCTTCACCTTTGGTTTTAAACGCAAATAGCAGCGGGGGTGCAATCAATGGGCAGCTAGAATATTTTATTGATCCCTCTGAAAAAATGAGCTTTGATGAGGTCCGTTCCAAGGCGGATTTTACGGCTTGCCAAGGGCGTACTGTTTTAGCTCAGATCCACCATCCAGTTTGGTTTCGTTTAAAACTTGAGCGAACGCCAAACACGCCTAAACGCTGGTGGATTGATTATTCCTTATTTACCCCCCCTGAATTATGGTTCTATGCTCCCGATGAAAAAGGCAATTACACGGTTAAAAAATCAACTAAGCTGAGCCTGCTCACCACCCGCAGCGAGACTAACCCTCAGTACTTACTTCCCTTTGATTTTAATCATGAATTGTCTACTACTCTTTATTGGCGGGCAACAAGCTATAGCGCTTATATATTTCCATTAAAAGTTTGGCAATTAGAAGATTGGACCGATAAGGCATTAAAAAAATATCTATTCTATGGTGCCTTAATGGGGGTCATGCTTGGCTTGGCTATTTATAATTTATTAATATATTTTAGGCTGAAAGACCGTATTTTTTTGATTTATTTTTTTACTATTATAAGTTATATGTTTTTTACTTTGAATGTTAGCTCTTTAGGGTGGAGGACGATAGGGTTGGCCGAGCTGCACCAATATTTTGGCATTACCTCTATTGTGGTTGCAATTACGGGGATGTTTTCAATACTATTTGCAATTTCTTTATTGGGTGATTATAAGCAAAAAAAATGGTTTGATTTTATTATGTATGCAGCAGTGCTTGTTTACCTGTTTGCGCTTGGTTTAGTGGCTTTGGGGCGATTTACTGAGGCAGAAAAATTCACCCAATGGGCAGGTGCATTATGGCTTCCGCCAGTATTGTTAATGTCTATTTATTTAAGCTTTAAAGGCTCACTCTGGGCAAGATATTATTTGCTAGGCGAGGGGCCAACTGTTGTTGGTAATGGTTTATTAGTGATGGTGACTCAAGGCGTAATTGAGGCTAATTCATTTAATACCAAATTTTATTTTATTGCCGGTGCTTGGAGTGCTATTTTGTTTTCTCAAGCCTTGGCTGAAAAAGTAAATAGCCTAAAAAGAGAAAAAGCTGCCGCATTACGTGTAGCTGTTGCAGAAAAAACTGCACGTTTATTAGAGGCCGAAGAGTATAAAAACTCTTTGGAAGAAAAAGTAAGCCTCAGAACCAAAGAATTATCAGTAGAAGTATTAATGCATAAAATCACTTCACAGCAATTACGTGTTAGCCAAACTAAGCTAGAGGAAATGGCATATAGCGATGCATTAACAGGCCTGCCAAATAGAAGAATGTTTCAAGATCGATTAGTGCAAGCATTCACTTGGGCACAAAGGCAGCAGTGTGAATTTGCCTTGGCCTTGGTTGATCTAGATCACTTTAAGCGAATCAACGATAGTATGGGGCATGGTGCAGGCGATCAGCTTTTGCATTTGGTGGCACAGCGTTTAAATTATGCGCTACGCCATTGCGATACGGTGGCGCGTTTGGGTGGTGATGAATTCGCTTTGATTTTTACGGCACCGATTAGCCGAGAAGGCGCAATCACTATTTGCCAGCGTATTTTGGCCAGTTTTGATGAGTTGGTGGTGATTGACGGCCAATTAGTGCAAGTAGGAATGAGTATTGGTTTGGCGTGGTATCCGGCCGATGGGGACGATATGGATGCCTTGATTGGCTCGGCCGATGTGGCGTTGTATCAGGCTAAAGCGGCTGGGCGGCATACATTGCGTTATGCTGGCTACCTTACCGATGAGCCAAAATTAAATTCTTAACTGGAGTGGTATGCGTTCTACGTTTTCTATTGTGATGGTATGGCTGGTGGCGGCGGCGGGGATTTACTGGGGTTTTAATGTTTTTTTAGCGCATCAATATAATCCAAATACGCACATAGCATTGAGTGCTGGCCAAGGGCAGACCTTAGTTTTAAAGCGTTCTAAAGACGGGCATTTTCGCCTAAATGGCAGTATTAATGGCCAACCTGTAGTGATGCTGATCGATACAGGCGCCACCACTATAGCGCTGAGTGCGGCTTTGGCGCCGCGTTTGAATTTAGAGCGCGGCGAGCCGATGCTGAGCCAAACAGCCAATGGCGAAGTGGAAGGCTATGCATCTCGCTTATCCCAACTGCAGTTTGGCCCATTTGAGTTTGAAAACGCCAGCGTTGGCGTCGTACCTAATATGGGCGATGAAGTCTTATTAGGCATGAATATTCTTAAGCGCTTTGATATTACGCTGAAAGATGAGCAGATGATTTTGCGGGTAAGCGAGTAAAACGGCTAGCCCTTAGCCGCTAGCGCTTTAGCAATTTTATTTCTTGGCACGGTGGTGCGGGGGACTTTTCCGCTAAACCATACCCGCACATCGTCATCTAGACCAATGCCGTGCATATAGTTGTACAGCGCTTTATTCAGCGCTACGCCTAGAGTGTCATGATCTACACCCGTCGGGTCAATAAAGCCCACGTCGTTTTTGGCGAAGGTGACCTCCGGCAGTGGCAGCAGCTCAATGCCGTATTCTTCGGGGTGTTGGCCGACAGGCGAGTGCACAGTGCAGGCAAAGCGGTGGAAAAAGCCGGATTGAATACAGCCCTCAGCAAACAGCTGACGCACGTATTCCAGCGCATCCACGGTATCTTGCACGGTTTGGGTCGGGAAGCCATACATCAGGTAAGCGTGGACTAAGATGCCGGCATCGGTAAAGGCCCGCGTCACTCTGGCTACTTGATCGATGGATACACCTTTTTTCATTAAGGTAAGCAATCGATCCGAGGCGACTTCTAGCCCGCCAGAAATCGCAATACAGCCGCTATCTGCCAGAGACTGACACAGCTCGGGGCTGAAGGATTTTTCAAAGCGGATATTACCCCACCAAGAAATCGCCAGATTGCGCTTTTGTAATTCTGCTGCCAGTGTTTTTAGTGCTTTAGGCGGGGCGGCTTCGTCAACAAAGTGAAAGCCGGTTTGGCCGGTTTCGGCGATGATTTCTTCGATACGATCAACCAAGGTGGCGGCGGATGCGCCGTCGTAGCGCGAGATGTAATCAAGGCTAACATCGCAAAAGCTGCATTTTTTCCAGTAGCAGCCGTGCGCCACCGTTAGCTTATTCCAGCGCCCGTCTGACCACAGCCGGTGCATGGGGTTGAGCATATCTAATAAAGATAAATAGCGATCAATTGGCAAGCCATCCCACGTGGGGGTGCCGACTTCGGCAAAGGCGATGTCTGGCTCTACAAAGTTAATATATTTCACCACCCCTTCGTTTCTAACAAAGGTGCGCACCAAGCGTTGCTGGCTGCGCTTGGCATAAAGATGATCGAGTAGCGCCAGTAGCGGGCGCTCGCCATCGTCCAGCGTGACAAAGTCAAAATAATCAAATACGCGCGGGTCGGACATCTCGCGCAGCTCGGTATTCACAAAGCCGCCGCCTAGCGCCAGCACGATATCAGGGTGATGCTGTTTAATTGCCTGAGCAATCCTAAAGGCCGCATACACCGCGCCGGGGAAGGGCACCGAAACCAGTACGATGGTAGGAGCGTGTTTTTTAACCGATGCCAGCGTTAATTCCAGCAGCGTGGCATCGACTAGATTGAGTGGCTCGCCCAGCGCCTTAGCCAGCGGATCAAAGGTGGGTTGGCTGGATGCTAGGGATTCGGCATAACGCACAAATTCAAAACGTGGATCAACCGCATCGCGTAATACATCCGAAATATCATTCAGATACAGCGTAGCCAAATGCCGCGCCCGATCTTGCATGCCCAGCGCACCAAAAGCCCAAGCCAGCGGATCGCCGCCTTCGTCGTCCACATACACATCTAGGGATTCAAAGCGGGAACCCTCAGGCAAAAATTGGCGTGAGCAAATGCGGTGGCCCACCGTGGAGTCTCTGCCCTGCAAAAAGGCAATGGCGGGGCTGATGGTGGCAAGGTAAAGATCAAACTGCTCATAAAAAGCTTGCACCTGAAAGCTGCGCTGACGCGCTGGCATGGCTTCGATACAGCTTTTAACCTCGAGCAAACCTTGCTTAGAAAATAGCCTGAGCACCAGCGCCAGCGCCAAATCCTCCTGCACGGCATCCACATCACGCGAGCGCAAAAAACCCGTGATATAGGCGGTAGAAGGGTAGGGTGTGTTGAGCTGCGTCATCGGAGGGATAACAGACAGCACGCGGGGCGTAGACATAGCAAAATCCAGAAAAATACGCGGCAGGGCAGAGCCTGCCGCTAAACGCGCATTGTAACTCAGAGCTGCTTTGTTGGCTTGTGGGGGGGCGCACCAAAATCAACGTGCCAAAGGCACTGAAAAATGACTGCTGCGTAACATCCCTTAAAATTACTCAAGCCCTATGGCGCCATACGATTTGCTTACGCCCTATCGCACATTGGGTGCAGCAAACAGCGCCTCACTCCCCCGTCATCGAATATTCGTCTAGACGTCATGCCAGTGTAATGTAACTTTCTTAGAATCCTTCACGTTCCCCTGCTACTTTACCGTTCGTGAAAGGATTGAATAATGACCCGTATTGCCGTATTGCTTTCTGCGCTGCTTGCCGGACACGCTTTTGCAGACACTTCCCTGACTGTTTATACCGCATTAGAAGCGGATCAGCTCAAGCCTTATCAAGCGCAATTTGAAGAACAAAACCCTGGCATTAAGCTGAAATGGGTGCGCGATTCAACCGGGATTATCACGGCTAAATTGCTGGCAGAAAAAAGCGCACCTGTTGCTGATGCGGTGTTGGGTGTGGCGGCATCTAGCCTGCTGGTATTAGAAAAAGAAGGCATGTTGCATGGATATGCGGCAAAAGGCGTAGAAAAATTATCAAAGCAATATGTTGATGATGCCAGCCCTCCTGCTTGGGTAGGAATGGACGTATGGGGCGCAACGCTTTGCTTTAATACGGCAGAAGCCGCCAAACTGGGCCTAAAAAAACCTGAAAGCTGGAAAGATTTATTAAAGCCTGAGTACAAAGGCAAGATCGTTATGCCTAATCCAGCCTCAAGCGGTACGGGGTATTTTGATGTAACGGCATGGCTGAAGATGTTCGGCGAGAAAGACGGCTGGGCCTATATGGATAAGCTGCACGAAAACATGGCGCAGTACACCCATTCAGGCTCTAAGCCTTGCAAACAAGCTGCAGCTGGTGAATTCCCGATCGGCATTTCTTTTGAATACCGTGCAGCCAAGCTAAAAGACGGTGGCGCGCCGCTGGATCTGATTTTCCCTAAGGAAGGCTTGGGTTGGGATGTTGAAGCTACCGCGATTATGAAAGGCACTAAAAACCTAGATGCGGCGAAGAAACTGGCGGATTGGTCTGCTTCCAAAAGCGCTAATGAGCTGTACGAGAAAAACTTTGCCGTGGTTGCCTATCCAGGAGTTGCCAAACCTAATGCGCATATCCCTGCTAACTACGAGCAGCTGTTGATTAAGCAAGACCTGCGCTGGTCGGCAGTGAATCGCGACAAAATTCTAGCAGAATGGACGCGCCGTTACGATGCTAAATCGGAAGCAAAAAAATAAGATGTAATCCCTCTGTAGGGGCACGGCACGCCGTGCCCCTAGCAGCCTGTCGGGCTTAGGACTGTCCTACTGCAAAAACGTCGGATTCGGCCATATTTCGCGCATTTTTTCGTTACGGACGCCTAAGTCTGACAGGCCCTTATACGTTTTTTTGCAATCGCATTAGGCAAGATCAATGAATAGAAATACAGATATAAACCCCGTGCAAAGCGCTGATTATTTAACGATTGAAGGTTTGGTTAAATATTTTGGCGCGTTTACCGCGTTAAAGCAGATCTCGCTTTCGGTAAAAAAAGGGGAGTTGCTGTGCTTGCTTGGCCCTTCTGGCTGCGGCAAAACCACGTTGCTGCGCCTGATTGCAGGCCTTGAAGCGGCCGATGCGGGGGAAATGTGGGTAGAGGGTAAAGACATTACCCGCCTGCCTGCGGCCAAGCGTGATTACGGCATTGTGTTTCAGTCTTATGCTTTATTTCCTAATTTAAACGTGGCTGAGAATATCGCTTATGGGCTGAATGGCCGGAGCAGCGATAAGGCGGCACGCGTCAGCAGCTTGTTAGAGTTGATTGGCCTTTCAGGCATAGAAAAAAAATATCCGGCGCAATTATCGGGTGGCCAGCAGCAGCGGGTGGCTTTGGCGCGTGCACTGGCTACTTCGCCAGGGTTGTTATTGCTGGATGAGCCGCTGTCTGCGCTGGATGCGCGGGTGCGTGAGCATTTGCGTAAAGAAATTCGCAGCCTGCAACAACGTCTCGGCATTACCACCATTATGGTGACGCACGATCAAGATGAAGCGCTCACCATGGCCGATAGAATCGTGGTGATGAACCACGGCGTGATCGA
>NZ_JANXSO010000034.1 GCF_025352645.1 Iodobacter sp.
TATTGCAAGCATTGAAACATCGTAGGGCGGGTGCAACCCGCGTTTTTTTCAGTATGACTCGCGGGTTACACCCGCCCTACGAATCGCGGATTGCTTAAGTTGATAGGATTGGGGTGCACCCCGCGTGTTTACTCGGCATTGCTCGCTGGTTTCACCCGCCCTACATCCTCCCTGCTACTCCACCACTCAACCATCCGACGAACGTAGGTAAAAAACTTCATATAGGCATTTCATATAGGAGAAATCTCTCCTAGATTGGTGATTATGCCCAGCACATACTCTGTCCCTCTCCTTACAACAGATCCTCAGCGCCTCAGGTTACAAACGCTGCAGACAGAGTTTTGCAACGCTTGCAATTTAATCGCCCCCATCGCGCAACAACACCGCTGCTGGCATCGGGTGACCTTGCACCATTTGGCTTATAAAGTGCTACGCGAGCAATTGCCAGATTTGGGTGCGCAAATGGCTTGTAATGCGATTTATGCCATTTGCCGAGCTTACCGCACGCTATATGAACACCCGCTCAGTAAATGGAAAAACCTTCCAAGTGACGTTGCTTTACCTCATTTACATTTTTTACCCTCTGCACCTGTTTATTTCGACCGACATACCTTAAGTATTAAAGACAATACTTTATCCATGTTTACCCTAGAAGGACGGCTGCGTTTCCAATTGCAACTGCCTTTAGAGGTAACTGAAAGATTTGCATCCCAGCGTCTAAGAGAAATCATTCTTTTACAGATTAACCAGCAGTTTGTTTTGAATTTTATTTTTTTAGATTTAAACGAAGCCGCCCAATCCAATGCACAAGACGAATGGCCAGAGTATTTACTGACCATTGAAGCTGATTTGGAAGAGCAAAGCGATAATATAAAAACTTAATATTGCTTAAAAAAACGTGTAATTCCATTTTTAAAAGGAAATGGTATGAAACAGCATTTACAGCCGCGTTCCGAATTAGCCAGCGTATTGCATGGTTTGCGCCAGCATTTTATGGTGGCGGGCGTCTTTAGTTTTTTTATTAATTTACTGATGCTGGTGCCATCTATTTATATGCTACAAGTTTATGACCGCGTATTAGCCAGCCGTAATGAAACCACCTTAGTCATGATTACGGTGATTACGCTTGGGCTATATGGATTAATGTCTTTGCTAGAAATGGTACGTTCCAGATTATTGGTTAGAATTAGCAGTAAATTAGATTCACAGCTTAATGCACGGGTATTTACCGCCGCTTTTGAGCGCAATTTAAGAGCAGGCAATAGCGATGCTGGCCTCGCTTTAAATGATTTAAATAATATTCGCCAATTTTTAACCGGCCAGGGTTTATTTGCCTTTTTTGATGCGCCGTGGGCCCCCATTTATCTAGCCGTACTCTTTATGCTTGGCTCCCTATTGGGCTGGCTGGCCGTTGTAGGGGCATTATTACTCACCGGCCTTGCTTATCTCACCGAAATAGTCAGTAAAAAACCCATTGCCGAAGCATCCACCCATGCCAATTTAGCCACGCGCTTTGCTAATAATAATTTGCGCAATGCCGAAGTGATCGAAGCAATGGGCATGCTAGATGGCCTGATGCAGCGCTGGTACAAGCACCACGGCAAGTTTTTAGCCTTGCAAGGCGAAGCCAGCGATAAAGCCGGCAGCATTTCGGCCATTACCAAATTTACCCGCATTAGCTTGCAGTCTTTAATCCTTGGCGCTGGCGCACTGTTGGTGATTGATGGCAGCACCACCCCAGGCGCCATGATTGCAGGGTCTATTTTAATGGGCCGCGCTTTAGCCCCAATCGAGCTGGCCATTGGCACATGGAAGCAATTTATCGGCGCACGTTCCGCCTACGCCCGCCTGCAAGAATTACTGGCAACTTTTCCTGAACGCAAAACCGGCATGAGCTTGCCCCGCCCCAGCGGCCAATTAATGGTAGATAACGCTTCTGCCATGATTCCTGGCACGCAAAATATGGTTATCCGTGGCATAAATTTTGGCATGCCTGCTGGGCAAATCCTTGGCATTGTTGGCCCTAGCGCCTGCGGAAAATCCACTTTGGCGCGCTTATTAGTCGGCATTTGGCCTACCGTAATGGGCAAGGTAAGACTAGATGGCGTCGATGTTTACACATGGAATAAAGCCGAGCTAGGCCCATATATTGGCTATCTACCGCAAGACGTTGAGTTGTTTTCCGGCACCATCGCCGAAAACATCGCCCGCTTTGGTGAAATAGATAGCGAAAAAGTAGTGGCTGCCGCGCAAATGGCCGATGTACACGACATGATTTTGCGCCTGCCCCATGGCTACGACACCAGCATTGGTGAAGGCGGATCGGGCTTATCCGGTGGCCAGCGCCAGCGTATTGGCCTTGCCCGCGCCCTGTATGGCATGCCCAGCCTGATTGTACTGGATGAGCCCAATGCCAACTTAGATGAGCTAGGCGAGCGTGCCTTGGTGCAAGCCGTAATGCGCGCCAAAGAAGCAGGCGCAACTATCGTTCTTATCACCCACCGCACTCATGTACTGGCCGTCGTCGATTTGCTGCTGGTGATGGGGGACGGGATGCTCAAGTACTACGGCCCACGTGATCAAGTGTTAGCGGCGCTCAACCCACCGGCAGTCGCCACTCCCGCAATGACCTCTTAGGGCAGAAGAAACTCGCGGATTTATACGTCAAAAGTTTATATATGGCGGCTTGTACCCGCCCTACAACAACGATTGAGGCTTACACCATGCTAAAGCTTGCCAAACAAAAATCTCCCGAACCGATACTAGATGTTGATCAATCGCTAACCGATACCCGCTCCATCACACGGCTTGGCTTGTTTATTCTTTTATTTGGTTTAGGTGGTTTTCTTATCTGGGCGGCCTTTGCCCCGCTGGATGAAGGCGTGCCTACCAACGGCGTAGTGTCAGTCGAAAGCAAGCGCAAAGCCATTCAGCATTTACAAGGCGGGATGATTGCTAAAATTTTGGTTAAAGAAGGTGCAGAAGTTCAAGCAGGCCAGCCCTTAGTTTTACTCGATCAAACCCAAATCAACGCCGTTTTATCCACAGTACAAAACAACTACTGGCAAACCCAGGCGCTATCCGATCGGCTCAATGCTGAGCTAAACCATAAACCCAAAATTACTTTCCATGAAAATCTATTAAAAGCGCAAAACCCACAGGCAAAAGAGCTAATGGACGCGCAAGTTCAGCTCTTTGAAACTCGCCGTTCCGTGCTCAGCAATGAGGGCAATATTCTGCAGCAAAATATTGCAGGGATTAACGAGCAAATCACCGGCCTACGCGCCCTAGAAGCAGGCCGCAAGCAGCAGCTTAAATTGCTTGAAAAAGACATCGCTGGCCTACGTGATTTAGTGGCTGATGGCTACGCCCCACGCACCCGCCTCTTTGAAATGGAAAGGATTTTTGCTCAAGTTTCTGGCGAATATGGCGAAGGCTTAGGCCGAATCGAGCAAGCGGGCCGCCAAAAGGGCGAATTAAGCTTAAGAATTTTGCAGCGCACCCAAGAATTCAATAAAGAAGTAGAAACCCAATACAGCCAGATTCAAGGCGATTTAAACCGCTGGAACAATGAAATAAAAGGCAAAGAAGAAGATGTGTCTCGCAGCGTATTACGCTCCCCTGCCGCTGGCCGAGTGGTTGGGCTAAATGTGCATACCGTAGGCGGCATTATTCGCCCAGGCGAAACCCTGATGGAAATCGTTCCAGAAAACGACGAACTCGTGGTGGAAATCCAACTCCCCCCGCATCTGATCGATAAAGTTCACCCGGGTCTGCTGGCAGATATTCGCTTCTCATCTTTAGGCAATAAAGGCACACCGCCTATTTTAGAAGGCGAGCTCACCAGCATCTCCGCCGACCGCATCGTAGATCCGCGTGGCAATCCATATTTCAGTGCCAAAGTAGTCGTCACCAAAAAAGGCCTTGCCGCTCTTAGCAAAGACAAGCTAGCCATCCAGCCCGGCATGTCCACCGAGGTGATTATTAAAACGGGCGAGCGCAGCCTGCTGGATTACATCATTCGCCCTCTGCTTAACCGCCTTGCCTTTGCCTTTACCGAAAAATAAGGAGATCCCTATGCAAACCAAGATCTGCTTACTCACGCTGTTAATTTGCACCACAACTCATGCCGCAGACTTAAGTAGCCTTTATCCTAAGGCACTGCAAAACGACAGCCGCTTTGCCATCGCTAAGGCCCAAAACCTTGCCGCACAAGAAATTGTGCCCATCGCTAGAGCGGCGCTGCTGCCGAATTTATCGCTCTCTGCCCAAGGCAGCCGCGAATGGGTCAATAGCGAATTTGATGTCCCTGCTTTGGGTGGAAAAACCCGCAGCATTTCCACTGACTATACTTTTAATAGCCAAACCTACTCCGCCACCCTCAGCCAACCGCTGTTTAGAATGGTGGCGTGGGATACCTTATCCCAAGCACAATTTCAGCAAAAAGAAGCCAACCACGCCTTAGATCGCAGCCAACAAGAGCTGATCTTGCGGCTGGCACAGCAATATTTAGACGTACAGCTGGCTTACGACAAACTACAGCTACTGGGCGAGCAGAAAAAAGCCTATCGCGAGCAAAAAACCCAGGCCAACAAATGGTACGCCGCTGGCTACGGCACCGTGACTGATGTCAACGAAGCCCAAAACCGGCTGGATTTTGTGGATGCCGATATCTTGTCTGCAGAAGCCGCCCACAGCAATAAACTGCATGAATTAAGCGTTACCGTGGGCGAATCCATGAGCCAACTCGCCCACCGCAAACCCAGCACGATGCAGGCCGATTTACACCTACGCTACCCACTGGCCGAGTGGCTGAATCAAGCCAAACAAAACAACCCCGTTTTGTTTGAACGCCAAGCCTCCCTAGATGCCGCACAGCTAGAAATCAGCAAAAATATCGACCAACACCTGCCCACCGTAGATCTGCGGCTACGCAGCAGTTATGAGGACAGCCCCGGCTACACCACGGTGGATAATGTCATCAAATCAAATAGCCTAATGATTTACGCCAGCATCCCTATTTTTTCTGGGGGAGAAATCAACGCCCGCAGCAAACGCGCCGTCGCCTTTGCCACCGCCGCCAGTGAAGACCAACGCAATACCATGCAACAAGTAGAGCTAGGCGTGCGCCAACAATATATGGATCTAAGCTCCAGCGCCGCCCAAATCAAAGCGCTACAAGAAGCGGTGCGATCCGGCGATGTATTAGTCGAATCCACCCGTAAAGGCATTCAATCTGGCGTACGTAATAATGTGGATTTACTCAACGCCCAAAGCCGTTTCTTTGAAGCCCAACAAAAACACACCGCCGCCCAATACACTTATTTAAGTGGCTATATCAAATTAAAGTTTTACGCAGGAACCTTGCAAGAAAATGATTTGCAAGCGGTGGATCAGGTGCTGCGTTGAAGGATCAATCAACGGCGGGTTCCCCCCCTACAAAAACAATTAATTCCATAGAGCGGGAGAAACCCGCCAATATTTAACATGAAATATACATAAAACGAGGGCATCGATGCCGCCACACTCTAGCAATATCGCATTCAACCCCAAGCTAGAGCATATTCGTGCTTTAGCAGCACTATTGGTATTTTTCTTTCACGCTTTTCAATATTTTCATGGCAATTGGAAATCCTATCCAGATTGGCCCATGCTCGCCCTGCTCACCGAAGGGCATATGGGGGTGGGTTTATTTTTTACCCTTTCTGGCTATTTATTTATGAAAATAGCCTGCGCAGGCAATATTGATTATCGGCGTTTTATTTTTAACCGTTTTTTACGCATATTCCCCTTATTTTTACTGGTGTTTTTTTTAGCGATATCCCTTGGCCGGGATCGCTTTCAGCCGCAAGACTTGATCTATCTATTTATTAGCAATATCGGTAAGCCCGCCACCTCTGATTACTTTGTTACCGGTGCAGCATGGACGATTTCTATTGAATTTACCTTTTATCTTATCTTCCCATTTTTAGCGCTGTTTATTCGCCAGCAGGGCCTTATCTATATTGCGCGCTTACTCCTTATTTTATTGCTATTAAAATTATGCGTATTAAATCTAGCCGAGCACCCTGCGCATGTTATGCAATCCACCCTAATTGGCAGGCTAGATCAATTTTTAATCGGCATGGGCCTAGCCACCCTCAGCCCTAGCCCTTACTTTAAAAAAATATACCCATTAATAATGGCTATCTTCGCCATTATGGCAATCAGCATCATTAGATCAAAGTACACCATGCTATTTGATAGCGCTAGCCGCTCAATTCTATTGGCCTTCTGGTATAGCATCGAAGCATTAACATGGGGCTTGTTAATTTATAGCTACGCCAACACCCAATGGCGCTTACCATTATTTATAGAAAAATCACTCGCCTTTATCGGCCAAAGGTCTTACTCCCTTTATCTACTACACGCCATTATTCTCTATTTATTAAACACCTATTTACCTAATAGTATTGAACTTCCACTAGCTATACTTTTTGCCAAGATTATTTTAGCTTTGGCATTAAGCTGCCTATTAGCCGATTTAAGCTGGCGCAGTATTGAATTACCCTTTTTAAATTTACGCCAGCACTATGTACATTAATTTTTAACTTAATGGAGCATGACTATGAGCGATTGGACATCCGGCTATGTAGCAGATATTGCCTATACCTTCGGCTATTACGCCGAGCTCAATCCGCTACGGATTAAGCTTGCATTTCTGCATGCAGGTTTGGCCTGCCCAGAAATGGCCAATGCGTGTGAGCTAGGCTTTGGCCAAGGGATGAGTGCTAATTTACATGCCGCTGCCAGCGTTACCCAATGGCATGGTACCGATTTCAACCCTAGCCAAGCCGGCTTTGCCCAAGAGCTAGCCAGCATATCAGGCACCGGAGCTAAATTATTTGATGAAGCTTTTACCGATTTCGCCGCCCGCAGTGATTTGCCAGAATTTGATTACATTGGCCTGCATGGTATTTGGAGCTGGATATCGGATGAAAACCGCGCCGTGATTGTGGAATTTATTCGCCGTAAATTAAAAGTAGGCGGTGTTTTATATATCAGCTATAACACCCAGCCCGGCTGGGCCAGCTTTGCCCCCATGCGCCATTTAATGACCGAACACGCAGAGATTATTGGTGCAGAAGGCAATGGTATTGTGAGCCGTATTAATGGCGCATTAGAGTTTACCGAAAAGCTATTAGAAACCCAGCCCCTCTACGCCCGTGTTAATACACAAATTGGCGAGCGGATTAAAAAAGTAAAAGAACAAAATCGCCATTACCTAGCCCACGAATACTTTAATCGTGATTGGCTACCCATGCACTTTGCCACCATGACCAAATGGCTAGAATCCGCCAAACTAAGCTACGCCTGCTCTGCCCATTATTTAGACCATATTGATGCCATTAATTTAAGCAGCGAACAGCAGCAATTTTTAAATGATATCCCCGACGCAGGCTTTAAAGAAACCACCCGCGATTTTATCGTAAACCAGCAATTTCGCCGCGATTACTGGGTACGTGGCCCGCGTAAACTCAGCGATCTGGCCCAAGCCGAACAATTACGCCAGCTCCGTATCCTGCTGATCCAACCACGCCATGATATATCGCTAAAAGTAAATGGCAGCTTAGGCGAAGCCACCATGCAAGACCATATTTACGCCCCGATTTTAGATGCCATGAGCGATCATCAAATCATCAGCTTAGGCCAGCTAGAGCAAGCCACTCAACTCAGCCTTGCACAAATTCTACAAGCTGCCATCGTACTGATTGGCAGCAGCAACGCAGCCCTGGTGCAAGACGACGCACAGATCGCCAAAGCCAAAAAAGCCTGCGAAAAACTCAACAACTATCTCTGCAATCAAGCCCGTGGCAGCAGCGATATTAGCTACCTTGCCAGCCCAGTATCGGGCGGAGGAGTAGCCGTAGGCCGCTTTCAACAGCTCTTTTTATTAGCCCGCAGCCAAGGCAAAAAACACCCAGCAGAAATGGCCCAATTTGCATGGCAAATCCTCGCCATGCAAAATCAAAAACTCGTTAAGCAAGGCATCACCATAGAAAATACCGAAGACAATATTGCCGAATTAACGCAACAAGCGCAGCTATTTTGCGATAAGCAAATCGGCATATTAAAAGCACTGGGGATTGTTTAAAGGGTAGGTTTACTTAGGGCGGGTGCTACCCGCCGTTTTTCGTGTTTCAGCAATGCCCAGCGGGTTTCTCCCGCCCTATATGATTTGCAAGATGGCTTATTTTAAAACCTGCTGTGCAAGCGCATAAAATTGCTTTCTGGCCTCTATGCCATTATAGCCACCATTAATACTTAAACTAATAAACTCCACGGGTGACACGTCCAATACCTTGCCACGATATTTTTTCTTTAAAACATCCATATCCGCATGATTGGCTACATCATTTAAATTTTCCTGATTATGTCTCTTGCTCCGGAACCCTTGATTTAGCAATTCGTGCGGCGTAAAGTGAACGAACGTTCTGCTTTACGGAGGTGAATCATGTCCGTCAATGGCATCCAAATGCAAAAGGGCTTGTCTTTGCCTGAG
>NZ_JANXSO010000087.1 GCF_025352645.1 Iodobacter sp.
AAGTCAGAGTTCTTCTACTTAGAAAAATTCACTAGTCTTGAGCAACTAGAGCAAGGCATCGTGGATTACATTCATTACTATAACCACGACCGAATCAAGTTGAAGTTAAAAGGGCTGAGTCCTGTGCAATACAGAACCCAGCTCTTGAGTACCTAGCTTTTATACTGTCCAACTAATTGGGGTCAGTTCATGCTTACATAAAGCAGTGGGCTTTTTTATTACAGCTCGCCTTGCTGTCGCCAGATTGAGACAAACGTAAGCCATAAACTAGGGCGGGCCGATGAAATCGTCATACAATCCATGATTATCCTCGCCCGCAGTGCAGATCTATGCGTGAATACATGCTGCAAACCCAATGGCATCAAATTATGGGAATTGGCGTGCTTTTTTTTGCCGCCCTGTATTTTGGCTTTGGTACGCTCAATCTACTGCTTAGCCATAAGTGGCTACCTGCCATTCATTACGGCCATGTACTCGACCCACGCCCCTTGATGCCCGCGCAAAGGCGTAAGGAAATAAAGCTTTCTATGCTCACCATTGTCTTATTTGGCACGGGCATGGTTTTCCCTTGGGGCCTGCTGCAATTAGGCTGGGCACGGCTGGCCATCAACGCACCGCCCGCCCAGCTTGCCATAGAAATGTTTGCCTTGATCGTCTGGAATGAAATCCATTTTTATATAAACCACCGCTTACTTCACACGCCTTGGCTAAAGCGTTTTCACCTACCCCATCACCGCTCTATAGTCACCACCGCATGGTCCACCTATAGCTTTCATCCCGTTGAAGCCATTATGCTGGGCAATGTGATTATGCTGCCGATGCTGGTGCATGATTTCTCTATTTACTCGCTGGCTGCTGTACCGGTTTTCAGCATTATTTTTAATAATATTGGCCATTCCAATTACGATTTTTTACCCGATGCCGATCACGATCGCTGGTGGCTTAATGGCGCGCGCCGCCACCATTTGCATCACGCCTGTTATCAAGGTAATTACGGTTTTATGTTCCCCTTTATGGATCGTTTACTTGGCACAGCGCTGCCCGCAGATGCAGCAAAACATAAAATTGAACGTAGCCGTCATGCTTTATAAGCAGCGAGATTGGCAAAGCTTGCTTTATCTAGGCATGCAGCCGCTATTAATGCTTTATTTGTGGCAAACGGGGCTCACCTCAACCATCAATAAACTGCTATTTTGCCTGCTGCTTTTTCTTACGCTTGGCATTAGTGTTATTCACCATAATCACTGCCATTTACATATCTGGCGGAATAAGCAGCTCAATAGAATCACAGATATTTGGATTACCCTGCTGCAAGGTCACCCTAGCTTTGTGTTTTATCCGGCGCATATTGCCAATCACCATCGCTATCATCATGGCCCCAAAGATGAGGCGAGAACCTACCGCTTTGGTAGCGATAGCAATAATCTGCTTGGCTATGTATTACACCCACTACAAGCGGCATGGGTGCTTTACCCACTTTTTATAACTTGGTTAATACGCATAAAGCATAAAAAAACCAACGTTTTTTATTACTACCTGCGTCAATATTTAGTGCTTGGCCTCGCTTGGATCATTTTGGCGACGATTGATTACCACAAATTTTTAACTTTCATTTTGCTGCCGCAATTACACGGCTTGCACTGGCTATTAGCCACCAATTACTTACAACATGCCCACGCTAATGGCCATTCACGCATCAACTTTGCCCGCAATTTTGAGGGCTGGGTCAATCCACTGCTGTTTAATATTGGCCTACATACAACGCATCATCGCCATCCCAGAGCGCACTGGTCTGAACTTAGCAGCTTACATCCACACTACCGCCAGCAAGTTGATCCGCGTTTAAATGCGGGCCCGCTACTGGCGTATATGTTTCGTACTTATTTTTTGAGCTTATTCCGCCCCCGCTGGCGCAGCCAAAGCCTGATGCAACACCATAAGGATGCATAATGCCGATTCAGTTTGAACACGTTTATCTATCCGCTGCGGGCCTCTATTTGCCTGGGCCTGCGATTGGCAATGAAGAAATGGACGCCTTTATTGCGCCCATAAATAAAATATCCAAGCGCATAAAAGCCAGAATACTCGCCGAAAATGGCATCAAAACCCGCCATTACGCTATTGATGCCGAAGGAAAAACACGGCAAAACCACGCACAAATCGCCGCTGCAGCGGTGCATCACTGCTTAGACTTGGCCCAAAGCAGCCTCGATAAAGTCTCATTACTGGCCGTTGGCTCATCAGGGGGCGACGCGCTGATGCCAGGCTTTGCCAATATGATTCAAGGCGAGCTGGGCGCACCGCCCATGCAAACCGTTTCTTGCCAAGGCGTGTGCGCGGCGGGGGTCAGCGCCATCGAATTTGCTGCCCAAGCCATTGAGCTAGGCGCGCACCAGCAGGCCTTAGCCGTGGCCGCCGAAATGCCATCTCGAATGTTTAAGCAAAGCCGCTTTGCCCCACGTGGCTATCAAAGCGATTTTGACGCGCATTTTTTGCGCTGGATGTTATCCGATGGCGCAGGGGCCATGCTGCTCAGCCGCCAGCCAAAGGCCGGCCTTAATATTAAGCTTAAATGGATACACCAAAAGAGTTTCTCAGGGGATTACCCCGTGTGTATGCAACTGGGGCTAACGGAAGATCGCAGCCAATCTTTTTTAGACTTCGCCTCATCTGGCGAAGCAGAAGCCGCGGGCGCATTATCGCTGCGACAAGATATCCGCATGCTGCCGCATTTATTTGATATCTGTATTCATGAATACGTGAAGCTGGTAGACGAAGGTTGGATTAGCTCGAACCAGATTGATCACTTTCTTTGCCATTACTCATCAGCCAAGTTTATGCCGGTAGTAGAAGAGCTACTCGCCAAGGCGGGGCTCAGCATTCCGCCCGAGCGCTGGTACAGCAATCTAAGCCATCGTGGCAATACCGGTGCAGCCTCTATCTTTATTATGTTGGCTGATTTCTTAAAACAAAAAACCATCAAAGCAGGTGAAAAGATTTTTTGCTTCATCCCCGAATCAGGCCGTATTTCAGCAGCCTATATGCTGTTTGAGGTAGAAGACGGCAACGCCATGCAATCTGCCACGCCGCGCACTCATCCTGTTCTCTTTGATCCGCAAATCCCCGCGCCGCATCAACCAAGCACCGCGCCACTGGCCCTGCAGCCGCTACTCACCCAGCTAGCCAGCCTGTGGCAAGACTATCGCTCGCAAGTCTGGCGCACGCCCGTGATCCAATCGCTGGTGAATGGCCGCTTTGACGAAGCGGCTTACCAGCGCTGGACAGCCGCATGGGTGCCGCAAGTCAGGGAAGGCAGCCTGTGGATGCGTGAGGCGGCGGCATCGCTCAGTGGCGATCTAGCCGTCTTAGCCAGCTTAATCGACCTGCACGCCGATGATGAGCAAAACGATTTTCAGATCCTTTACCAAGATTACCAAGCTGCAGGTGGCCAGCTCGCCTTAGATGATTTACGCCGTAATCCAGGTGGCGAAGCGCTCAATAGCTATCTGCACGCCCTAGCCGCCACGCCCAATCCCATCGGCTTACTAGGCGCGATTTATATTATTGAAGGCACGGGCCAGCGCATCGTCCCCACCCTATTGCCCTTGCTGCGTGCCCAACTGACGCTGCCCGCACAAGCCTTTCGCTTTTTGGAATATCACGGTGCAAACGATGAACACCACCTTGCCCGCTGGCTAGGCGCAGTAGAAATCACCCTTGCCATAGACCCAAGCGCAGCGCCGGCTATCTTGGCCACGGCCAAACGCTGCGCCCAGCTGTATTTAATGCAATTTGAGCATATTGAATAAGAAGGACATTTAAAAAAACTGTAGGCACCAATCAGAACACAGAGCACAAAAACTATGTGTCGACGAAAAGCACTAAATACACGAAAAAAACATACATGCTTTTTTAAATGGCATTATTTAAACCCATCACAGGACAATGGTAATACGGTGTTTATTCGTGTTTTTAGTGGCCTACGTCTTTATTGATCTTGCTGCGTAATATCTGTGAATAAAGTTAACTCCATCTACAATTAAACGGCCCCACCATGCCCAAAGATGATTTCTTGCACACAGCCCACGATCCACGTGACCCCAGCCCTTGGCTCGCGATGTATCTAGACCAAAGCACGCCCCTACCCGATCATGTAAAACAAGCATGGCTCAGTGATTTAGCCTCGCCTTCACGGCAGTTTTTACTGCCATTTGTGCGGCCTCTCGCCAAGCTTTCGATGATTTTGATTCAAATCCTCAAGCTACTTTTACCCAAGCGCTGGGCCGCATCCAAAGCGCTGCACCGGCTTTTAGTCTGGGGCTTAAAAGGCTTTGTATCGCCCGAGGCCAATTGGCTCATCCTGCGTCATTTTCATTTAGGAGCGCAGATTATCGAGTTTGTAGAACGAAACGCGCCCGTCAGCGTGCCACTTTCCCCCCTCAAGCCCCTGACGATTGATGCACTTGCCGATGAGCTTTTTCTTAAACACGATTTAAACCTGTTTAATTTTATTATCCGGCTAGGGCAAGCCTTAAGAGATGAAGACAAAAAGCTGACTGCAGTGGCTGAAGTTGATTTCAGCATGATTACCGAGCCGCCATTGGCATTAAACGCGATGCCACAAACCAAGCTCAATTGGATCGACGTGCAAACCGCTATCGAGATCTTTACACCGGTTTACCAGTTGTTTCTGACCGATAACGATTTTTGGCGTGCCGCAAATTCACTACAAATGGACGAAACCATGGGGGTGTATGTCGCCACTCTTCTCAACACACCACAACATCTACTCTTACTGAATAATAAACACCCACTGGTCCCCCTTTCCACCCTACACGCAGGGCATAGATTGGTATTACATGGGCTATCTACCGAGATGCTGCACTGCCTACTTAGCGAAATGAAGCGAACAAACGCAAGCAGTAACGCCCATTAAACCCATAACTGCACAATAATTTTATTTTGCCAATGTTTTAGACAAACGGCAGATTGTTGGTGTTAAAACAAAGCCAGCCCTGCAAGCATGCGGCATCGGCCTCTTTTAGCGCCGCACAAAACACACCGTCGCAAACACAATGTGATTAAGTCTTTAAGCCAATGTTAAATAAGGAAGTTTAACTAAGAAAAATCATCTGTTAGTCTAGCGCACACGCTTTTTTCGGTTCTTCCTATGCCACGTATTATTCAAGATTTTGTGAAAAGAATCAGCAATCATTCTGTCAGTATTACGCCACAGTTTATTCATAGAAGCTGGCTTATCATCTTAATCCCTTCTTGTATTACGCTTACTGCCTATGGCGTTGCCGAGCTTGGCCCTAAAGAAAAGATTGCTATCAGTACCCGTACCGAAGCGATTGCCACCCCCATTTTACCAAGCAGCATCACAGATAGCCCCATCTGGCATGAGGATGTGATTCGTGCGGGGGATACTTTATCGGCAGCACTTAACCGGCTAAACGTAGACGATGCTCAAGCCAGCCAATTCATTCGCAATGATCCGATTGCTAAGGCCTTATTTGAGCTACACCCCAGCCGTAGTTTACGGGCCAAGACAGATCGAGAAGGCAAGCTGCTAGAGCTATACTACTTAAATAATAAAAACCAAGAGCTAAGCATCAAACGTCAAGATACTGGGTTTATTGCCTCAATGAACGATGCAACAACCCAACTACACACCGTGGTTAAATCGGGCACTATTACCAGCTCGTTTTACGCCAGCACCGATCAATTGGATATTCCCGACGATAT
Organism: Iodobacter sp.; assembly: GCF_025352645.1. Lineage (GTDB taxonomy): Bacteria > Pseudomonadota > Gammaproteobacteria > Burkholderiales > Chitinibacteraceae > Iodobacter. The sequence goes on from NZ_JANXSO010000087.1 coordinate 5,749, forward strand.
TACCAAGCAATTGATTGAGATTTTTTCTGGTCAGATCGACTTTCACCGTGGTTTAAAAGTCGGGGACCGCTTTAGCCTAGTGTACGAAAGCTTTACGCATGACGGCTTAGAAATCAAAACCGGCAAAATTCTTGCCGCAGAATTTAGCGACCAACACAAAACACTACAAGCCATGTGGTACACCCCACCAGGCAGTAAGGAAGGTGCTTATTACACGCCTGACGGCAAAAGCTTGAAGCAATCTTTCTTAAAAAACCCCGTAGAATTTTCAAGAATTAGCTCTGGCTTTCAGATGCGCTTTCATCCCGTGTTAAAATCATGGAAGCAGCATAAGGGTATCGACTTTGCCGCATCAACCGGCACCAAAATCATGTCAACAGCAGATGGAGTGATTAGCAAAATAACCCAAGACAATAGTGGCTATGGTAAGCATATTGAAATTAATCACGCAGGCAAATACAGCACCCTCTATGCACATATGTCCGCCTTCAGTCCCGGCCTAAAAACCGGCTCTAAAGTCAAACAAGGCGAAGTAATCGGGCTAGTTGGCGCCACAGGCCGTGTCACCGGCCCCCATTTGCATTACGAATTTAAAATTAATGGGCAGCAAGTGAATCCAGTTGCATTGCAGCTCCCCACCGCCCAGCCAATTGAAAGCCGCTACTTAGCGCACTTTCAACCAATCGCTGCGCAGACCAAAAACCAGTTAGCTTTCTTACAACGAATAGAGCAGGCCCGCGCTGAATGAGCCGTTTGATTATTGGATTAATGACCGGCACCAGTTTAGATGGCATTGATGCCGCGCTGGTTGATTTTACCAGTACGCCCCCTCAGCTCATTGCCGCCAAAGGCACCGTGCTGAGTGAGCCATTGCGGGCGCAGCTACTTGCGCTGCAATCCCCACAAGCCAATGAGCTGCACTTGGCCCAGCTTGCCGCTAATGCCCATGCCGATGCTTGCGCCGATGCGGTGCACAAGCTACTGGCCCAAACCGGCTATACGGCGGCAGATATCGAGGCGATTGGCAACCACGGGCAAACCATTCGGCATCGCCCCGAATGCAGCTACACCTTGCAAATCAGTAATAACGCCCGCTTAGCCGAGCAAACCGGCATCAGCGTGGTGGGCGACTTTCGCTCCAGAGACGTAGCGGCAGGCGGCCAGGGTGCGCCGCTTGTGCCCGCCTTTCATCAAGCGATGTTTAGCAACCCCATGCAAAAACGCGCCCTCGTTAATATTGGCGGCATTGCCAATTCATCGCTGCTGATCGCAGGCCAGCCCACCACCGGCTTTGATACGGGCCCTGGCAATGTGCTAATGGATTTATGGATTGACCAGCAGCAGGGCCAGCGCTACGATAAAGACGGCGCATGGGCGGCAACGGGGCAAATCTTGCCTGATTTATTAGCACAGTTTTTAAGCGATGCTTACTTTGCTTTGCCTGCCCCCAAAAGCACAGGCCGAGATTTATTCCACCAAGCTTGGTTAGACCATCATTTAGCACAACGTAGTGATGCCCCAGCCGATGTACAAGCCACGCTTTGTGCCTTAACGGCGCGCAGCATTGCCAATACGCTGCGGGAGCAAGCACTGGATGCGGTCTATATTTGCGGCGGTGGCGCGCACAATGTAACCCTGATGCAAATGTTAGCGCTGGAGCTGCCACAAACCCATGTGTGCAGCAGTGCCACGCTGGGGGTTGATCCAGACTGGATGGAAACCTATGCCTTTGCTTGGCTCGCAAAATGCTGCCTAGACCGAATCCCCGCCAACCTACCACGGGTTACAGGGGCGCAAGGGCCACGCATCTTGGGTGCTATTTGGCCCGCATAGCTGATAGGCCATTAGCAATCTTGATGCAGCAGACGTAAATAGCCGTTCTAAATCAGCCGCTTCTCAGTTAGACTTGGCCCCGATTCCCTGCGGATAAGATTTTATGCACCAGACAAACCAGTTTGATCTACTCAAGACTCGTCGCTTCTTACCCTTATTTATTACACAATCACTCGGGGCATTTAACGACAACCTATTTAAAAATGCCCTCTTGGTGATGATCACCTTTCACGGCTTATCTGCCGCAGGGCTCAGTGCCGGCTCGCTGGTTAACGCTGCTGCAGGTATTTTTATTCTGCCGTTTTTCTTGTTTTCATCTTTTGCTGGGCAATTAGCTGAGAAATACGATAAAGCGCGCGTAGCTCAATGGGTAAAGCTACTAGAAATTGCCATTATGCTAGCGGCTGGGATTGGTTTTTGGCAAAAAGACGCCGCGATTTTAATGAGCTGCCTCTTTATGATGGGCGTGCACTCTGCCTTATTTGGGCCATTAAAATACTCAATCTTGCCGCAATATCTAAAAGATCAAGAATTACTTGGCGGCAATGGCCTGATTGAAATGGGCACTTTTGTTGCTATTTTATTAGGGCAAATTGCGGGCACAATGATTATTCAGCACCAGCCACATGGTGAGTCCCTGATTATTTGGGCCTGCTTGGGCGTTGCCATTTTGGGCTGGCTAAGCAGCCGTAGCATGCCAGCGGCCCCCGCCCCTGTTAAAGATTTAAAGATAAACTGGAATGTTTTTTCAGAGACGTGGCACATTGTTAAGCATGTTAAACAAAACAAAACAGTATTTAATAGTTTATTGGGCATTTCATGGTTCTGGTTTTTTGGCGCGGTCTATTTAACCCAGCTCCCTAGCCTAGCAAAAGATGTACTGGGCGGTGATGCCGCAGTCTACACACTACTGGTTGCATTGTTTTCTGTGGGGGTTGGCCTTGGCTCCGTACTTTGTGAAAAACTATCAGGGCGGAAAATTGAATTAGGCCTCGTGCCATTTGGCTCTTTAGGTTTGTCGTTTTTTGGCATAGAGCTATTCTTTGCTATTGGCAATGCACCTAGCGGGCAATTTACACTTTCGCAATTCATTAGCGCAGCGCCACATTGGCGCATCATGGCCGACATTGGCTTGATGGGTGTATTTGGCGGTTTATTTATCGTTCCCCTCTATGCCTTAGTGCAAATGCGCACTGAAAAAGAATTCACCTCACGCGCCATTGCCGCAAATAACATTTTAAATTCGCTCTTTATGGTAGTCGCAGCAGGGATGAGCATCGCCATACTCAGCGCGGGTATTCCTATTCGAGGCCTACTATTAATTGTGGCTTTAATGAATATTGGCGTGTCCATTTATATCTACACGCTTATTCCCGAATTTATGATGCGCTTTTTGGTGTGGATCATGACTCATACCCTCTACCGCGTAAACCATCAAGGTTTAGACAATATCCCAGATAAAGGGCCGTGCGTTTTAGTTTGCAACCACGTTAGTTTTATGGATGCAATGATTATTGCTGGCGCAATACGCCGGCCGGTGCGTTTTGTCATGGATCATCGTATTTTTAAAATACCGGTGCTTAATTTCATCTTTCGCACCGCAGGCACGATCCCCATTGCCCCGATGCGTGAAGACCCAAATATGAAGGGCCAAGCTTTTGATAAAGTGGCTCAATACTTAGATGAAGGTGAAATTATCTGTATTTTCCCTGAGGGGAAAATCACCCACACTGGCGAAATCAACACCTTTAAACCTGGCATTGATGAAATTATTAAACGCACCCCCGTACCAGTCATACCCATTGCGTTGCAAGGCCTATGGGGCAGTTTCTTTAGCCGCAAAGATGGCGCAGCAATGATGAAGATGCCGCGCAATATCTGGGCTAAAGTTGGCTTTATTGTAGGGGAGCCTGTTCCGGCAGCCCTTGCTACCCGCCAATACTTAGAGCAACAAGTCAGGGTATTACGTGCTGATTGGAAATAAAAAAACCAGCTCATTTAAAGCAATTTAAATGGGCTGGTTTTTTTAGCAGGATATTTATTCTTGGCTTAATACAAATACCGTGACCCAAATCCAATCAATGCCTTTTTCAATCACGGATCCTAAACGCACCATAAAAATCCGCTCGCGCGCTTGAACACGGTAAATTTTGTTACCACCATAATCAGCCGAATGCAAAATAAGCGTATTTACATTTTTTGCATCCACTTGATGCGGTAAATACAAAGCCGTGCGCACATTTGGCAAATCAGATACACCAAATGTACTTTCTTCGGCCAAGGAAATACGCTCTTTTCGCTCTTCTTTTTCCATATATAAATTAACGGCAACAGGAGCAACGGCCAGTGATTGAATCCCCACATAGACTTCATCGTCTGCTAAACGATTAAGGCGGCGAATCACACCAAGCTGCCAGTTTTCATTACGACCCAAGCGATTAGCCAGCAATAAGCCAGGCCTCACCCATTCATTTTCTGAAAACTGTACTACCGCACCATAACCACCCGCGCTTTCGTTTTCTATACTCCACACAAACCAATCATTCTGTTTATTTTCGATTTGCTTAGCTGGTGATACTTTTTCTTTAGTGCGAGTAGAAACAAAACCATATAAACGCATATCCATGATTTCATCATAATCGACATGGCCTCGCTCATCTGTGGCTGATTTACGCATAAACTTATCGTTATCTAAGCGTATATGGCCAACAATGCAATCTAGACCGCTAATGATATCGGCAATTTTAGCGACTTTTTTACGCTCACTTCTTTGCACTACGCTATTTCTAATACTTAATGACCAAAACATATCTAAATGTTTGAGTAATTCTAGAGCCAATGGCGCAGGGCAATCTTTGCCCATACCAATATCTCGCGGCAGACTGCCCGTTTCTAAACGGCGTAATAAATCAGTGACTTCCTGCATTAAATCATGCAAACCCCAGTATCTGAATGGCTCCCCTTCACAATCAGGCTGAATTTTTTGCGCCCCTTCTGGGGCCTGTAAATTCACGCAGAAATGATAGCGCCCTTCTTGAAATTTCCGTGATAGCTGAATAAGTTTTGACCACTGATTAAGCCATTGATCGACCCAATCAATTTGCCGCACAGAGAGGTTATTGCTAGACAAAGAGCCCAACATTAACATTTGGATATATTCATCCGCGCAAGAAGTCACCTCTTTACCGTGCAAGTTATAAAGAGGGAAGGGATTACTATCGCAGCCTTCTATTTCAGATAGGCGATAAAGCTGATGGGATAAAATCCATAATTTAGGCGGTACTTTTTCAAATTTAAAATAATGCCACTTGGCTTGAATTGATAAATAATGCAAGCTTCTAGCCAATACCTTGGGCATAAGCAGAGCAAGCTCTGCTTTTTTGCCACCATCAACTTCTGCTTGAACAAAGCACTGGTAAATAACCACCATATCCGCAGCAAATTGAGTAATTTGTTTCCAAAGTTTAATCTCAATATCTTTCGACATCCGAGGATTAGAAATGTATTGGTAACAAACGGCCTCATAAGACAGCTGAGCAGCATCATCAAGCAATAGTAAAACATGTAAGCTTTCTAAGCTTGCCACTCTCTGCTCATTAATAAATGCGGCGACCGCCTGATGTATTTTAAGCTGCTGTGATTGTGTATCAATCTCTTGCAAACGTTTACACCACGACGTAGCCGCCTTTACGCTAGCAAATGGCGATTTATCTTTTGAAAAAATAGTCGTTAAAAAATTACGCATAATTCGCCTATCAGTTAGGCATTGAGTTCAGAGGATTGAACAAGCCAAGCCTTAGCATCATCAGCATCATCGAATATACCAATTTCAGCATCAGTAAACATACGGCTTAACCAAGCAGACCAAGTTACCCATTGATCCGAAGTAACCACAGCGATGCGATTAAATTCTTGCCCATGTTCACGAACAAATTTGAGTTCTTCTAAAGCCACATCAAGCGTATAGCTTAGCATTCCATGCAAATCAAACAATAATGCCACTGGCCCATGAAACTTGGACTGATAAAGCACACTTTCTTCAAATTCACGATAGTCTTGCAAAGTAAATTCACCCAAAACGGTGGTCTGGATATAATCGCTTTCTTGTGAAATGCTAATCATCGCGGACTCCTGCCCAAGAAAAAAACTAAAATACAATGTCTACTAGCTAGTTTACTTAGCTTTCCCCTGCCTCGACAAGGATTACATTTTTTTAATTATTTATAGCAATTTAAAATTAATGCGTCCGCTTTTGTTTTACCGCAAGGTTTTGTTAACTCTGCATAAAAGAGAGTGCTTTAAAGCAAACCACAATTAAATACGAAACGATTTAAGTATTTGCTAATTCAGAGAAATGACCAAATTGAATGATCACCCCAGATAAACGCGGATTATTGCCGCATAATGGATCAATCAATTCTAGACCCTATTGTGACATTCTTCACCCCTGCCCTGCAGGCAAGCGATGATAAATACTTTGCCAATTAAAGCTTTTGCAAATCAATTAAAAGCTGGCGGGTATGCAAAGGCGCATCGCCCAAAATAGCCGCGAATGCCTGTCTCATTAATAACTTACCCTGAGTTGCCACGCTGGCATAATCACCGGTGGCAAAGGCGAGCAAAGCCTGCCCCTGATACTGAGGCAAATGACTTTGCACTGGAATAATACCAAGTGTTGGATCAAAGCCATATGTGCGCCCAGCCAGCACCGGCTGGCCCTCACACTGCCCCCAATCAACGCCATAACCCATCGCATCGAGCAAAACACGCTCAAACTCACGCAAAACCGGCTCTACCCCTAAGCCATCACTAGGTAAGATAGACAGAGCGCGAATCGCCTCAAAATAGCTGGCAAACAATAAAGCATGGGGTTCATCGCGAGGCAGAAGACGTAGCAGCAGCTCATTCAAATAAAAGCCGCACAGCAGCGGCAAGCCGCGTAATTGGGGAATGCCCCCCTGCCAATCTGCAGAGTGTAGAGTTTTAAGCTCCCCCACACCAAACCAAGACAGCAGCACGGGCTGAAAGCCTAATAAAATACTACGCAGCTGCGAACCGGGGCGTTGGGCCCCCCGAGCCACCATCATGACACGACCATGATCGCGGCTAAATACATCGAGCAGGCGGCTGGTTTCTTTGTATGGGTACTGATGCAGTACAAAGGCCGCCTGCGTATCAATGCGCTGCTTTAGGGGTCTTGCCACGGGCTTTATTCGTAACCGTACTGACGAACCAAGCGGGTATCATCCGCCCAGCCGTTTTTCACTTTGACCCACACTTCCAAGAACACTTTAGCGTCAAAGAGTTTTTCCATATCTTGCCGTGCTTCAGTGGCGATGCGTTTCAGCTTTTCACCATTTTGGCCGATCAACATGGCCTTTTGTCCATCCCTATCCACCAAGACGGCAGCATGGATACGGCGTAGCTCACGACCATCACGCATTTCATCATCTTCAAATTTTTCGATTTCTACCGTCATGGAATAAGGCAGCTCCTCCCCCATTAAGCGGAAAATCTTTTCACGAATGATTTCTGACGCCAAAAAGCGCTCATTGCGATCGGTCACTTGATCTATATCGTATAAAGGCACCGATTTAGGCAGCAGTGGCTCTACCACTTTAAGCAAGACATCCACGCTTAGATTCTTTTGTGCGGAAATAGGCACAATGGCATGAAAATCAAAACGCGCATTCATCGCTTCAATAAACGGGAACATTTCGTTTTTATCTTTCAGCTCATCAATTTTATTCAGCACCAATAACACCGGGCGATTAGTCGGCAATAGCTTCAGCACTTCTTCATCGGCGGGGCTAAAGTAACCCGCTTCAATCACATACATAATCACATCAACATCAGCCAAGGTGCTGGTTACGCTGCGATTCATGGCTTGATTTAAAGCGTTTTGGTATTTGGTTTGAAAGCCAGGCGTGTCTACGAATACAAACTGAGCAGTTTCTGAGCTATGCACACCCGTAATACGGTGACGCGTTGTTTGTGCTTTACGTGATGTAATGCTGATCTTCTGGCCAATCAATTGATTAAGTAGCGTTGATTTACCTACATTTGGGCGGCCTACAATGGCCACGAAGCCACAACGAAAATCGTTTACTTCGTTTTGAATATCTATCTCGCTCATGCGCTTTTACCTTTGGCTAGCTTGCTAGCTGCGTGCTTACTTTTTAGCGGGAACTTATCCTGCAAAATGGTGAGGGCTGATTCGGCGGCAAGCTGCTCAGCGGCGCGGCGACTTGTGCCAACGCCTTTGGTTAGCAACTTCACTTCAGCGATACAACAGCTCACTTCAAAAATCTGATCGGGCGATTCGCCATCCTGCCGAAGAATAGTGTACGCCGGCAGCGTATAACGGCGAGCTTGCAGCCACTCTTGCAAGCTGGTCTTGGCGTCTTTTGCACCAAGCAGCGGATCAATGGCAGCAATTCTGGATGCAAATAGCGCTTGCACCACAGCTGAAACCGCATCGAAGCCACCATCTAACCAAATCGAGCCTAAAATTGCCTCTAAGGCATCCGCTAAAATGGATGGACGCCGATGGCCGCCACTTTTTAGCTCGCCCTCGCCCAGCCAAATAAAATCACCGAGATTAAGCTCGGTGGCAATACTGGCTAAGGCTTCTTGGCGTACCAAACTTGCCCGTAAGCGGGATAAATCCCCTTCAGGCAGCTTAGGAAACGTCTGATATAAAGCCAATGCAATCAAGGAATTTAGAACACCATCGCCAATAAACTCTAAGCGCTCATTATGCGTAGAAGAAAAACTACGATGCGTTAAAGCTTGTTTAAATAGCTTTGGTTCTTTAAAAGAATAAGAGAGCACCCTTAATAGGCGCTCTGGGGGAAGAACAACACTCACGACTAATTACCCGCAGCTTGCTGCGTATTCGATTTTTGGATATCAAAAGCGAACAACAGACTCATATTTCCCACGATTGGAACAACCCGCTCGTAGCTTAAACTTACCGTTGTACCACTGCTAGCCTGAGAAATCTGTAATTCAGCAGCACTAATACCCCGGATATTATCAACCGATGATTGGCGCCCAAAAGCCTCTCTAATTGCAGCGGGCTGCTGTGCACCATATTCTTTAACCGTACGTTCAATGGCTTTTTTAACGGTAAAGTACTCTAAATAAGTCGGCACCACTTTCAGCGCCGTAATGGCAATGACCGCACCCACAATTGCAAACATTAGAAAAGAGCCAAAAGACAAACCACGCTGCCGACTATGCATTATTAATTTCCTTAACGAATAGAGGTGCCAACGCGCCCCATATCCTTAAAATTAAGCCAAATAAGAAACGCTTTACCGACTACGTATTTATCAGGAACAAAGCCCCAATAACGGCCATCGGCACTATGATCACGGTTATCGCCCATCATAAAGAAATGGCCTTCTGGCACTTTGCAGCTAAAGCCTTCTTCATCATAGCGGCAATCTTCGCGAAAAGGAAAATCACGCACTTCACCCATATTTACCGATGGCACATCCGCCATGGCTAAAGTAGAGTAATCATGCAAACCTAGCTTTTCATTGTATTGCTTATTATTAATTAAATAAGTCCCCTGCTCTACATACTGATGGTCTGGCATATCAGTGGTTGGCACAGGTTTACCATTAATCGTTAGCTTTTTATTGCGATACTCAACGGTATCCCCAGGCAAACCAATCACCCGCTTAATATAATTAAGCGATGGGTTTTCAGGGTAATTAAACACCATCACATCACCATGCTCTGGCTTACCTACAGGCACCATCACATTATTAATCACAGGCGTGCGCAAACCATAAGCAAATTTATTCACTAAAATAAAATCACCCACCACTAAGCCAGGACGCATTGAGCTAGATGGAATCTGAAAAGGCTCTACAACAAATGAGCGCAATACAAATACCGCTAGCAATACAGGAAAGAAACCACGGCCATATTCAACCCAATCGGCAATCGGTGTTTCACCACGCTTCTTTGCCCAAATAAACCGATCTAAGCCCCAAATTACCCCCGTCACCAATACAAAAATAAGCATGGCAGCAGAGATAGAGCAGTATTGTACTAAGACAATAAATAAGCCCATCACCACCGCAAGATAGCCGTACTGCACTAAAGAAGGTGGCTCACTGCCTTTACGCTCATGCTTGGCACCGATTGCTACCAACACGGGCCCTAAAATGACGAAAACAATTCCGAGCAACAACCAGTTCATCCGCTTTCCTTTTTATAGGGGAGTTCTCTAGCAAAGCACACCAACACAGGCAGTACTTTGAATACGCCAAGTAAATACAACAATGCTAGAAAATTTTTTGTCTAGTAATTTACTTATCGCTCACTTGCAAGATTGCAAGGAAAGCTTCTTGTGGGATTTCAACATTACCCACTTGCTTCATGCGCTTCTTACCCGCTTTTTGCTTGTCCAGCAGTTTACGCTTACGTGAAACGTCACCACCATAACATTTTGCCAATACATCTTTACGAGTGGCTTTTACCGTTTCACGCGCCACAATCTGGCTACCAATCGCCGCTTGCACCGCCACGTCATACATCTGGCGTGGAATCAGCTCGCGCATTTTAGCCACCAGCTCACGGCCACGATACTGGCTACTGCTGCGGTGAATAATCAGGCTTAAGGCATCGACGCGCTCGCCATTCACCAGTACATCTAGCTTAATCAAGTCAGCCACTTGGAATTCTTTAAAATCGTAATCCAAGGACGCGTAACCACGGCTCACTGATTTAAGACGATCAAAGAAATCCATCACCACTTCAGCCATTGGCAGATCGTAGCTCAGCATCACCTGACGGCCCATATACTGCATATTGCGCTGATTACCGCGCTTTTGATTACACAGCGTCATCACCGCGCCCACGTAATCTTGTGGCACCAAGATAGTGGCGGTAATAATCGGCTCACGGATTTCTTCGTATTTAGAAGGGTCCGGTAGCTTAGATGGATTTTCGATATGCACCACTTCGCCTGACTTAAGCAGCAGCTCATACACCACCGTTGGCGCGGTGGTGATCAAGTCCATATCGAATTCGCGCTCTAAGCGCTCTTGCACGATTTCTAAGTGCAACAAGCCCAAGAAACCGCAACGGAAACCAAAGCCCAGCGCCTGCGAAACTTCCGGCTCGTAATGTAGCGAGGCATCATTCAGCTTGAGTTTTTCTAAGGCATCACGCAGTTTTTCGTAATCATGGCCTTCGATCGGGTAAAGCCCCGCGAATACCTGAGATTTCACTTCTTTAAAGCCAGGCAAAGGCTCAGTAGCAGGGTCTTTAGCCGTGGTGATGGTATCGCCAACCTTCGCATTGGCAATTTCTTTAATCCCCGCAATCACAAAGCCTACTTCACCGGCTTTCAACACGGTTCTTTGTACTGTTTTTGGGGTGAATACGCCGACTTGTTCGCAAAGATGCTGCGATTTATTCGACATAAACATGATTTTTTCTTTCGGGCTAATCTGCCCATCCACCACCCGCACCAACATCACCACGCCAACGTAGTTATCAAACCACGAGTCCACAATCAGCGCCTTAAATGCACCATCAGGATTGCCTTTAGGGGCGGGCACTTTAACGATCAGCGCCTCAAGAATATCTTCGATACCAATACCGCTTTTGGCGGAGGCATGAACTGCATCTGTGGCTTCGATGCCGATAATGTCTTCAATTTCTTGAATCACACGCTCAGGATCCGCCGCTGGCAAGTCAATTTTATTCAGTACAGCCACCACTTCCACGCCTTGCTCCAGCGCGGTGTAGCAGTTGGCGACAGTTTGAGCTTCAACACCTTGCGAGGCATCCACCACCAACAGCGCGCCTTCACAAGCAGCCAAAGAGCGGCTGACTTCGTAAGAGAAGTCAACGTGTCCTGGGGTGTCGATCAAATTAAGGTTATAAATTTCACCATTACGGGCTTTATAAGATAGCGCAGCCGTCTGCGCCTTGATCGTGATGCCGCGCTCTTTTTCGATATCCATCGAATCGAGCACTTGCGCGCTCATCTCACGCAGCTCTAGGCCACCACAGAATTGAATAAAGCGATCAGCCAGCGTACTTTTGCCGTGATCGATGTGAGCGATGATAGAGAAATTACGAATATGATCCATTGGTCTGCCAGAAACTCACGTAAAAAAGGGGTACGAAAGAGCTGTACCGAATTTAAAAATCTTCAGGATTCAAGCTATCAGCGGCAACGCAGCGCGCTCATATCAGCGCGCTGTGATGCTGTAAGCTTGATCTGCCGTCGATTTTTGAAAATCCGATAGCTCGCTTTCGCACCCCAGATATTAATTTGCAGTGATTTTAACGGAAATTAGCAAGATAGGCATCAAGTGCTGCTTGATCAAGGTGGTAATGGCATATTTCCACCCCGTCCGCAGCGGCCAAAACCGGCACCCATTCGCCATACTTCTCTTCTAAATGATCGACATCATCGATATCAATCCATTCTAAAACAAAGCCCTTAGCCACGGCCTGCTGCTGCAAAGCATCGCGCATCACCAAGCACAGCCCGCAATATTCGCGGCCATATAATTTAAGAGCAATCATTTCGCTGGCGCACGAATAGTCATAAACATCGAAGCATCGCCACGAATCACCCGCAGTGCACTGGCTTCATTTGGCTTAAGCGCGGTCAGTAGCTGCTTTAACTGGCCAAGGCTGGTGAGCTCTTGATTGGCCACCGCCACGATTAAATCGCCGGCCTGCAAGCCTGCCTTTGCTGAAGGGCCACGCACCGCTTGTACTTGAACGGCAAATTTTAGGCCCATAGCCTTAAGCTGTGCCGCCTCAACTGCCTGCAAAGACAAACCAAAGCGCCCGCCTTCATCATTTTGATTGCCGCGGTATTCACGCTCTGCATTGATGCGATCGGATTGCTCAAGCACACCAATTGTCACAGCAACATCACGCAGTGCTTTATCACGCCAAACCTGTACTGGCACTTTGGTGCCTGGGCGAACAGCGGCAACATACTTAGGCAAATCGCTCGATGTAGTGACAGCCTGACCGTTAAATTTCAAGATCACATCGCCAGGCTTTAAGCCTGCTTTATCGGCGGGGCCGTCTTTTTCTACGCTAGCCAGCAGTGCACCGCTTACTTTGCTTAAACCAAAGCTTTTAGCTAAATCATCGTTTAGCTCTTGAATAGCCACACCGATTCGACCACGCGTGACTTTGCCGGTGGCTTTTAATTCATCCGCCACCTTCATCACCACATCAACCGGAATCGAGAACGATAGCCCCATAAAGCCACCCGAACGGCTGTAAATTTGCGAATTAATCCCAACCACTTCACCGGCCATATTAAATAGCGGCCCGCCTGAATTACCTGGGTTAATCGCCACATCAGTCTGAATAAACGGCACAAAGGTTTCATCTGGCAGGCTGCGGCCTTTGGCTGAAACAATGCCCGCTGTCACCGTATTTTCAAAGCCAAATGGCGAGCCAATCGCCACCACCCACTCACCCACTTTGAGCTTATTTGCATCGCCAAGCGTGACTTTGGGCAAGCCTGTGGCATCAATTTTAAGTAAAGCCACATCAGTACGGGCATCCGCCCCAATCACTTTGGCTTTAAATGTGCGCTTATCTGTTAACTTAACGGTGATTTCATCAGCCTGCGCAATCACATGGGCATTGGTAAGAATATAACCATCCGCCGCCATGATAAAACCAGAGCCTAGAGATTGCGCCTGACGCTCACGAGGCTGCTGATGCTGGCCATTTCGCGGAATCATTCGCGGCACAGGAAAACCAAAACGGCGGAAAATATCCATACCGTCTTCATCGCCCACTTGCTGCGGCTGCTCTTTGATAGTGGACGTGGTTGAGATATTCACCACGGCACGGCCTTCTTTTTCGACCAGCTGGGTGAAATCAGGCAGGTTAGCTGCCGCAAAAGAGGCACTCGCTACAAAACCCAAACTTAAACTGGCAATTAGTTTTTTCATCATGATTTACGTTTCATCTGACAAGGGCTAAGAAACGGCGAGGGGCTTAATTGCCTACTCGCCACAATGACTGGTTCGGCAGAGGCCGCCAGCTGGTGCTGCTGCTTAAGCAAAACAAAACCCACTACAAATCCGATACACGCGCCAAGGACAGAATATGCAGGCGATTGAGGCATAAGCCATTGCCCTAGAGCCGCCCCTGCAATCAGCAACAGCAGAGGCACACCATAAGCCCACACGGCGGTTTTAAGCAGCTGTTGCTCTGCCACAGCCACAGTCACCAAATCACCCGCCTTAGATGACAACGGACTTTGCACTCGAAAGCCTTCTTGAGCCTGTGCAAACAAGCGGCTCACCGCCACCGATTTGCAACCGGTTTTAGGATCGCATTGCCCGCAAGGCGTATGTGGCTTGATTTTAACCCAAGCATGCCGCCCATCGACGCGAATCACCTGTGCTTCAGTTTCAATCATGCTTATTTACTTTTGTGGATTAAAAGCAAGCGCAAAGGCCTTTACCGTATCGGCAGGTACTTCACCCAATACTGTGACCATTTTTCCATCAATTTGCCGCACAAACATATGCATAGCACTTTGATGAGAAGCGCCTTCTTTGACTTCAGCGATGGCAGGCTCTAAAAACACCGACACCGTCACCAAGCCATCGCTATACAAATGCTGCACAACCGGCATTTCTTTGCCGATCAAAGAGCGCTGAATACTTTTAAGAAAGCGAAAACCACGTGGCAAATGCTCAATCTTCCATGAAGGCTCAACGGGGCTGCTGGCTACGCCTTGATTGGATTCCATCACCACAGCGCGCAATGGATTAACAGGGCTAAGCAAAGCGCGATCAATCTTGCCGAGCACAAGGTTTGAAAACACAAATAACTCAACCGGCTGCGAATAAGGCCCAAGACGCTCAGATTTAAGAATTAAGCCACTTTCAGTGTGCATCCATAAACGCATAGGGAATCGAAACACATCCCGCGGCTCCAGCTCAAGCACCTGTGCATTTAGGCCAGCAACCCGCTCCATGCCTAATTTCTTTAACTTGTAATTAAGCAGCACCGCTTCGGCTGTTTCTGGCAAATGCTGAGGGAAAAGTTTTGAGCTAAAGCGGCGATCTAAAGAAACTGGCCTTTTAGAAGGCAAGTAAATGCTGATTTGATCGCCTTTTCTCACGTACTCACGGCGTGGACCATCTAAGGATTCACGACGCTCAATCTCAAGCGGCTCACTGCCTACATGCACAATTCGGAAAGTTTCTGTCGCATCACCATGCTGATGCGTGAACGTACCTTGAAAATCAGCTTGCTTGGCCGCAGCCACCATCCGATTCAGCAAAACAGCCGCGTCTGCGTTATTTAGCTCAGACGCAGCCCAAGCACTCACCGGCAAAAACAAACTTACACATAATACAAGGGGTTTTAATCTATCCAGCAAGTCGCTCATTTAGCGCACAATCTCCGTGCCAAAATCAGCGTAAACGATATCTCGCTCCGCCAAAACATTGCCAGATTCTTGGCTATGCGCCGCCAAATAAGCACGCACGGCTGGCGCTTTTGCCACCATTTTATGATTACTCTGCACCGCAACCATTGCAGGAGCAGTGTTTAAAACCGTATTAGATTGCCAAACTGCTACACCGACAAAGGCGATCGATGCCGCTGCAGTTAAAGGCACCAGTAGTTTTTTCATCCCCGAACTACGCTTTAAGCGCTGTGGCGCAACCACCGTTGGCTCGGCGGCCAATCGCGCAGAAAAACGCTGCATAAACTGCGGCGACAAGAGCGGATGTTCTTGTAAGCTATCGCTGGCCAGATGCCAATCGTACCAAGCATTCGTTAACTCAGGCTTGCGTTTCATTTCAGCTAATAAGCCATCCATCTCTGAGACATCCAGCTCGCCATCCATCAAGGCGGAAAGTTTCTCTTTCATCGTATTTCCCTCTCATATCTTATGCAAAGCTTACCAGCGCTTATCTCGACCAACGATATCCAATAAGGGCCTCAGCTTGCTTGCTATTGCCTCTCGGGCGCGAAAAATACGTGAGCGCACCGTGCCGATGGGGCAATTCATCACCGCAGCGATGTCTTCATAACTTAAACCATCCATTTCACGCAAGGTAATCGCTGTACGTAGCTCAGATGGCAACTCATCCACCACTGCATTTACTGTAGAGACAATCTGCCGGTTAGAGAGTTCAGTTTCAGGCGTATGGTAATCCGGTATTTGTGCCGCAGCATCCAACGACTCACCCTCTTCGTCCTCGTAATCCGCCAATAGCTGCGGACGACGGCCTAAAGTCGACAAATGATTTTTTGCGGTATTGATAGCAATACGATAAAGCCAAGTATAAAAAGCACTTTCCCCACGAAAGGAAGGCAAGGCACGATAGGCCTTGATAAAAGACTCTTGTGATACGTCTTCAATTTCGTTTTGATCACGAATCAGACGCGACAATAGCCGCGCCACACGACGCTGGTACTTCACCACCAACAGCTCAAAAGCACGCTTATCACCTGCCTGCGCCCGTACTACAAGCTCCTGATCGATGTCACGATCGGTACGCTGAATCAAGGATACCTCCAAAATAAATTTCTAGCTGTCTGTCAAAATTAAGCACCCACAAGGCATGGTGTCTTGCTTAAAGACGCCCACAAACCTTGAAGTGATGTGTTGGCACGCAAGATAAAATGCGTAGCGCATAAGAAAATCAGTTTCCCACAACAAATCCGCCTTAATTCTGACAGGCTACCTGTGACATGGGGCTAACCATGATCTTTATCAAGTCAATCTGCACTTATACGAACAGATTTGGCTTTATACACGGCTACGTAAGTCTGGCCTCTGTTAATATTTCATTTTTCTGGGAATGGAACATCAGCAATGCGGGAATTTGATGCGTTAATTATTGGCAGCGGTCTTGGCGGGATGACCATGGCACTGCACTTAGCTGACCACATCAAAGTGGGTCTGGTCACCAAACGCGAATTGCGCGATGGTGGCAGTGGTTGGGCACAAGGCGGCATTGCGGCAGTACTTGATGGCACCGACAGCGTAGAGCTGCATATCCGTGACACCCACGTTGCAGGCGCAGGCCTGTGCGATCACGACAGCACACGCTTTATTGTGGAACACTCCAAAGAAGCGATTGATTGGCTCATTCAAATGGGCGTGCCCTTCACCAAAGACACCGAAGGCGATAGCGCTTATCAAGGCTACCACCTCACCCGCGAAGGCGGCCACAGCCACCGGCGTATTATTCATGCTGCAGATGCTACTGGTGCTGCCGTGATCGACACGCTGGCGCATAAAGTAGCCTCCCACCCCAATATCACCGTGCTTGAATCACATATTGCCGTTGATTTAATTACCGACCAAAAGCTAGGTCGTGAAGGTAAGCACTGCTATGGCGCTTACGTTTACAATAAAGAAACGGACCACGTTGAAACCATCGTCGCCCGTTCTACCGTGCTGGCTAGCGGCGGTGCGGGCAAAGTTTACCTCTATACCACCAATCCCGATGTAGCAACGGGTGACGGCATTGCTATGGGCTGGCGTGCAGGCTGCCGCGTTGCCAACATGGAATTCATCCAATTTCACCCCACCTGCCTTTATCACCCGCACGCCAAATCATTTTTGATCACTGAAGCCGTACGTGGTGAAGGCGGCATATTAAGACTACCTGACGGCACCCGCTTTATGCCCCTGCACGACGAACGTGCCGAGCTGGCTCCGCGTGATATCGTGGCCCGCGCTATCGACTTTGAAATGAAAAAAGGCGGTTTTGACTGCGTTTATCTGGATATCTCCTATAAACCCGCCGCGTTTATTAAAGAGCACTTCCCAAATATCTATCTCCGTTGCTTAGAGCTGGGCATCGACATCACCAAAGAGCCCATCCCCGTTGTGCCTGCCGCACATTACACCTGCGGCGGCGTAGTGAGCGACATGGCTGGCCGCACCGATGTTGCCAGCCTCTATGCCGTGGGCGAAGTCGCCTGCACCGGTCTACACGGGGCAAACCGCCTTGCCTCCAACTCCTTACTGGAATGCATGGTTCTTGGCAAAGCTGCCGCCACCGACATCTTAAAAGCCGCCACCACTGAGCGCCCAAATATCCCCGAGTGGGATGAAAGCCAAGTCACCGATCCCGACGAAGAAGTAGTGATCTCGCACAACTGGGATGAATTACGCCGCTTTATGTGGGATTACGTGGGCATTGTGCGCACCAACAAGCGCCTAGAGCGCGCCCTGCATCGCATTGAGCTACTGCAGCATGAGATCGACGATTACTACAGCAACTTCCGCGTTTCTAACGATTTAATCGAGCTGCGCAATCTAGTGCAATCGGCCGAGCTGATCGTGCGCTGCGCCATGGATAGAAAAGAAAGCCGCGGCCTGCATTACAGCCGCGATTATCCAGGCATGCTAAACGAGGCAAAAAGCACCATTCTGAGCCCAGATTAAAAGACTTCTGCTCTGCAAAAATAAAACCCCGTGATTACTTTACGGGGTTTTGTGCTTTAAAGGCGTCAAGCTCACTGCGTAGTTTTGCGACTAAATATTGTAAGTCTGCTACTGGCTTATTAGCGTTCACAAAGCACCGCTCTAGGTGCACAGCCACATCAGCAATTGCATCCGCTCCTACCACCAGCGCCGATCCATAGATTCGATGAGCATGCTCCCTTGCTTGTATATAATCTGAACACTGCAGAGCAATCGTTAAACCATCCCAATCAAGCAATGCGGCATCAATAAATAATTTTGATAAGTCTTGAGGGATGGAAGAAACAGATTCATTCAAAGGTAAAACTTTATCCCCCAGCCAAAGGCGCAATAATTTCTCCAGCTCAACAATACGCAATGGCTTAGATAAAACCCCATTCATTCCCGCTTTTATACATTGTTCACGGTGCTGATCATCAATCGCGGCTGAGATAGCAATAATAGGCAGGGGAGCTAAACAATGCAGCTCTTCATGGGCTCGAATACGCCTTGCCACCTCATAGCCATCCATTTTTGGCATAAAACAATCAAGTAGAATCATGCCAATTTTTTCTCTTTCATCACCATTAAGAAGGGCAAGGGCAATTGGCCCACTTTGCGCAATCGAAACAGGATAACCCAGCTCTTTAAGCTGATTGCCTATGCTTACTTGGTTCAATGGGTGGTCATCAACCACTAACACCGTAGCCAGCCCCAATTTAGGAGCAACAAAAATATCTGCATTCTCACCATCTACAGATAAAGCAGAATAAGTAACTAATTCAATAGGCAATGAAAGTAATACTTCTGTACCTCTGCCCTGCTGGCTTTTTAGCTGAATATCCCCACCCATTAGCTTAATTAGCCGCTTACAAATTGCCAGACCTAAGCCTGATCCGCCAAAGTTACGTGTGGTAGAGTTATCTGCTTGCACAAAAGGGGTAAATAAATTTAACTGCCGCTCTTGAGAAATACCAATTCCAGTGTCTATTATTTTAATGCATAAAATTATGCTGCCATCTTCTAGTTTATTTAATTCTGCAGCGAAAACAATTTCTCCTTCGCTGGTAAATTTAATTGCATTAGAAAGCAAATTAGACAGTATTTGCTGCAAGCGGTATGAGTCGAGCATTGCGAATTTATTATCCAATTCAAGCAGACAAAGTATAAATTTTAAATGTTTCTTTTCGGCAGAAATACGATGAATATCTGCAATAGATGTAAATAGTGAAGTTAAAGCGATGGGGCGCAATTCTAGCTCTACTCTATTTGAGCTTATTCTTGAAATATCCAGTACATTATCCAGTAGCTCAAGCAAAGCAGAGCCTGATGCATTAGCGATACTCATTAATTCTTTTTGCTTGGGAGTAAGCGGCGTGCGAAGCAATAGCTCTACCGAAGATAAAATTGCATTCATAGGGTTACGAATTTCATGGCTTATTACCGCCAAAAAAGTTGTCTTAATCTGTTCACTATATTCGGCTTTCTTTCTTGCTACTCTGGCCGTATGTGCAAACTGGATTGCCACTATAAACACCAACAAAAAAATCAACACACTATATCGGTAGTAATACAACACAGAAAACAAAGATGGCGCACCATGATTTGCATCATCCATCCATCGAAGATACATTTTATTTGTAGCATATGCGGTCATATTATTGAGTGATTTATTAATAATAGAGCATAGTATTTTTTGTGATTTTTTAACACCAAAGGCATAGCTAACAGGAAATGATGCAATTGAGCCGCCTATACTCAACACCCCCGCATACTTTCGCTGTAAAACAGGCAAGATGATTGAATTTATTCCTATCATGGCATACATTTCGCCACGCGCAACAGCAGCCAATCCATCATCAATTGAGTTAAATGCTACTAAATTGACTCCTGACAGCAACTCCTTTTGCATGTTTATATAAACACTATCTTTAATTACTGCAACTTTTTTTCCAACAAGCCCTTTAACATCCAAAGTAGCTGTTTCCATCGCCTTAGTTATAATGTATGTAAATCCTGTATAATATGGCTGAGTAAATAACATATCTTTTTTATTTAATGTATTTTGAGTAATGGTAGCAGCATGCATATCTAAGTCACCACTACTCACTCTTTTTCTGGCCTCTGCAATCGTATTAGTGGGTATAAATACAAAAGACAAACCCGTCATTTTTTCTAATTCTTCAATATATTCTTTTGCATATCCTTTATGTACCCCGCCCTCAATATAGTCCATTGGATACATAGATGCTGCTGCGGTATAATAAACAGTAGGGTGTTGCTTCATCCATTGGTATTCTTCAGCTGAATAGATCCCTCCAATTGCTTGGCGGCAATATAAATTTAAACTTAGCATTAGGATTAATGCAGTCAATCTATGCATAATTTTCACTCAAAAGACAACATCCCCATAAGGGAGATTGCCGTACCTCTTAAGCTTATTAAATATTTAAGCTAAACCCTGCCGCACATCTAGCAGATCAACGTAGCACAATTCAAATCACACACTTAAAGCGCGCTAGATATACTGATCTACGCTGCTGATTTCCAGCAATTATTGCAGCATTTTTTCAACAGTCAGCTCATTACTTAAAAACAACTTAGCGCCAGATAACGACACACTATCCACCCGCATTTCACCGCCAGGCGCCAAATAACGCTCTGCAATACAGGACTCTGTCTTGCTTGTATCCGTGCAAACCCCTTCCACATAAGCCAAGTAAGCGGTATTGCCAGTATTTTTTAATACATTATTTTCAATCACATACGCCTGCTGTGCTTGCCGAGGCTGCACCACTAAAATGGTACTAAGGCTAGCCGAGCCAGAAAACCCAGCCCCTTGATAAGCTTTTACATAACCTGGACGCTCATGAAACGTCACACGGTAAAAGCGTGGCTGATTATCAGCGGGGCCTTGGTAATAAAGCTTTAACCATTTGCTTTCATTTGGGCGCAGTAGCAGCTGCTTAGGGCCATACATCAGCGCCCCCTTCTCCACTTTTTTTAAAAGTGCCCCAGCATAAGGCGGATCGGTTTCTTCTACCGTCACCTGATAAAACCGCGCTTGACTAGAGTCATTGCTAACGCTTTTTGCCAAAAAAGCACTTTTCGCCCCCATAAAGTAGGTCATCTCCCCTACCGACAAACTCCACGCAGGTGCACATGGCACTAGCAACAATAAGCATACGAAGTATTTTATTATGCGCACCTATTTATCACCTCAGAATAAATATTTCCAATAGAAAAAACAATCTGACTATGCCGCTTTCTCAATCTCATTATAAATATTGTAAGGCGAATGAAACTCGCGTTTTTATTCAGCATTGCTCGCGGTTCTTACCCGCCCTACAAACTCTAAAACCAAGGCAAACACTCAAGAAATCCATTTACACGGAGTCCATTGAGCAAGAGGCATAATCAGAAAAAATAAAACAAATGACTTTAATGAGTACTTAATAGTCTATTTCCAAGTGGCTTCCACCGTCACATCGCCTGTCGCCTTAGCCGAGCCATTCCAAAAATCACCATTTACATCGTATGAAACATTACTTGAAGATAAATCAAACAATAAATCCAGCCATAAGGATGATTCATACTGACTACCGCCCAATACCTCAGACCAAGGCATATTTAAAATATCAATTGCTGTACCACGGCAATCAGATGCTATTTTCTGGGGCTTAGCGCCCCCCTTTTCGCTAAAGGCTAGCGTCAGCGAAATAGCAATATCTTGCTTTGCAGCAGTAGAAAACTTGCAATAAGAACGCCCGGCTATATCAACATGAGGGCCAGATACTTTTAATGTTATTTTGGTGGCTTTAGATGGACCAGATTGTTTAATTTCATAAGGAATTTTTATTTCAGGATCTTTACCAACAACGCCCTGATAGAAACCGTTTATTGCAGAGCCTAGATTACGCTCCGTAATAGCAATCGCATAGTCCACTCGCTTAAGGGTAAGGCTATTAAAATAAAACCCATTAGATTTAAATTCAGGTGTTTTTGTTGCATACATAGAAATTTCAGCCGCGTCTAATACTTTACTTGCATCGGTGGGACCCAAGGCCTTAGCAAGATAATCAGAAGAGATAAAAATCTTAGCTTTATTAGATATTTCATTACCCACAAGCTTAGCAACATGCCCTGCTCCTAGCTCCTTGATAAAATTAACACCAGGCGTTTTTGATTCTATAGTCATATCTTTCCATAGCACTCCATTGTCGATATTTATTGGGCACAACACACCGGCAGGGGATATAGACTCCTCACAAGCAGTAGGGAAACTCAATATCTTTTTTTGAGAACTAATAGTTATTGTTTCATTTTCTATATTTCTAAAATAGAATGTACCCATAAAAGACAAGCGTAAAGAAGACCTATTTTGCCCCCAGTCTCTAGCATTTTTTTCCAAAGCACTCAGACTCCCTACCGCAAATGTATTGTAAATATCAACAGATGTAATTTTTGAGATATTATTGCCCTTTAGGTTTTTTAAAAATTCACCTTTATTTATTTGTATTTGCAAGCCACGTGGATTATTTGACGCACTATCAGCATTTTTATAGTTTGGGTAGTTAGCAGCGTGAAAAACAACTCTGTTATACAGAAGGGAAGAAGGATAGCTACTAGGGACAGTCCAAGCAAATGGATAATTAGAAACCACATTATATTTAGTACTTCCATTAGGGATTAATGAAATCACCACGCCTGAACTTTCATAATAAAAACCTACGCTCATATTCCTATTCCATGCGCCTGAACCTGAAAAAGGGTAGGAAACAACGATTGCTCCTTTCTGTTGTGTAGCATTCCAGCTACCAAACACACCTCCAGACTTAAAATCACCGTTTGTGATAATAAGATTGTCTTTTCCAAACTCAACAACACCAACGCTTACTGTTGTATTTAAATCACCAACAAGCCTTACCCCCTGCACTAAACCGGGATTAGCTAAATCTATTGCAGCAAACACCGGGCAACAAACCATCATTAATAAAATACAAAATAACTTGGCTACTTTCATCATATAAAATCTCAATTTTAAATAATATTTAATTATGGTGAAGCCACAATCGATTAGCGAACAGTCGGCTTAGCACAACTCACCTCATTCACCCACATCGCTCCTTTGGCCGCACTTAAATCAAAATTAATCTGACAAGTATTATTGGCGGCCACTTTATAGCTTACATTTGGGTGATCGGTGTCCACATCAACAGCAAAGGCACCATCTGCAGCGGTGATAGTGCTACCAATATGGTTATGCAGGCGTACGCCCACTTTAGGGATGCCGTTTTCGGTGAGCACGCCAAATACGGTGACTTGGCGGCGTAATCTTGGCTTAAGGGTGGCCACATTCCCAGGGTAGAGCACTAGCGCTTTTTCACCATTTTGAATATCATAATTTTCTGGTGATTTAGCACTGCTTTGTACCGATATCGGCGCAGCGCCAAAAGCAGGTAGCGCCACAAATGAGGATGTGCTTTCTAGTGGGCTACTGCGGCCATGCAGGTATAAATCGAGTTGACCACGGGCATCGTCATCAATTTTTACAATCACCCCTGCGTCTGAGCGCTGGCTGGCCCAGCCCATACCATCGCCATTACCTGCCAGACTTCCGCTCACATTACCGCTCATACTTAAACCATCAGCACTGCTGTTTTTACCTACCGTGGCATCCCAGGCAAAGATGCGGTTGGCACCATTGGCGCGCAGGTCTAAATTGGTGCTGCTTTCATTGCTGGCTAAGCTGCGGCTGCGCGAGACCGCGGCACCCAGATAATCTAGGCCATTGACCGTGGTTGGCGTCCAAGCTCCGTGTATGCCCATGTTTTCTGAATCGATACTGCGCGAGTAATCTACTCCGCCCGAGCCAAAGCTAAAGTTCATATTGACCGTGGCATACAAAGATTGCTTGCTACTGCCATCCTCACGGCTTTGCCAAGATTTACCTAAATTAAGCCGCAAATCCACCCATTTATTGCTATAGAGACCTTGGCTCCAATCCAAGCGGGAATCATGGCTACCGCTGATTTGATCGTAACTAAAATTACTGGTAAGGCTGGAGGTTTTTTCCAGCGTCAACGGGCCTTGTAAATCTAGCGTTGCCCCCACGCTGATATAGCGTCGATCAGTGCGATAGCTATCCACAGCATGGCCAGACCCTGATCGCTCTAACATCGTCCAAAAACTAGCGGGGCCTAGATTTAGGTTGGCAGAAATATTGCTGGAATAGCTGCGATCAGATGCCAGCCCTAACTGGCCATTAATCGAGCCATAGCTAAAGCTTTTTTGAAAGCTAGGCTCAATCACGGTTAAAGAGCCGTATGAATAAAGTGAAGAAGCCAGATCAACCCAAGGGGTAGACATGCGCCCGCTTACACCGACCAGATGGGTGAGTCTGCCATCGCCGCTGTCTTGGTAACGGCCAGCAAACATTTGAATCTGCTTATCTTTGCCACCACTACTCATTTTATAAACAGACTCTTGCTTACTGGAAACAACTTGGCCATTAACCACCACATCTAGCCGTACGGTATAGCTACCCACCGGCAACGGGCGGGTATCTATTTCTTGATTACCAATGGCAAGCTGCTGCACATTCAGCAGCTTGCCATCACGGTAGATGGATAGCTGCCCGCTGGCAGGCATAAACACAAAGATGGGCTTTTGGGACAAGCTGGCATCTGATTTTTCTGATTGGCCGTTATTACCGGCCGTTACCCCCACAAACTTACCGCCACGGGTAAAAGAAAGGCTGCCTAAATTATTCATCGCCCACAGGCTTAAATAGCCTGCAGATACATTAAAACCTTCAAAATCACGGGTTAAACGGGCTTCGTAAATGCTGCCGTTTTGCTGCGTACGGGCATCAGCATCCAGATACAAATAGCTAGAGCCAAATGAGGTGGTTGATTGCGCATGCAAATAAGCATCTGCATCTCGCCCATCTGTTTTCATCATCGACATATTGTAGTTAAGCACCGAGCTTAAATGCTGCTCTGTGCTCTCTGGCAGGGTCAAAACTCTAGAGCGGGCAGCGGTGTCAAAAGCTTCTTTAGGCAAAGAGGCTATTAATTCGAAAGTCATTACATCAAAACACATGCCTAAATCATCAGCCGCTGGGGCTGCTAAGGCCTGCTCAGCGGGGTTATTTTCTGCAGTAGATGCCATAGCTGCAACCACAGGGCTGTGCTCGCAAGAGCTGGCACGCAGTGGCTTGCCATATTGCGCTTTAAATAAAGCCAGATAATCCAAGCTCAGTTTTGATTTATTCAAAGAAAGTGAATCAAGGGTTAAAAAGCTGCCTGTATAGCGAATTTTTGCCCGCCCAGCTTCCTCTACCCCAGTTGGCGTGCGTAGCAGAAAAGGGATATCTACCCCTTGCTGCAAAAGCGCAAAAAATTCAGGTGGAAAACTTTTTTGATCAACACGAACATCTGCGCTGCCACTGCCTGCTACTACTTTGGCATGAAGTGGCACGGCTGCATCAGAGGATTTAACAAGGGGTACTGCGGCCGCAGCGTCTTCATCGATGGAGGTGAGTGTCGCTTCATTTACCATCTCGCCACTCGTTACTACCGCGCTTTGGCTAATTGCATAAGCCACACCCATATTAAAATAGCCACAGGCCATCCCAAGCAAGGTGCGCTTGACACTTTTTCCCAGGAAAGAGCCCTGTTTTAATTTAATGACTTTGCTAACAACAAGACTCTTTTTCATTAGAAACCTACATACATTGATGCAATAAAACAAAGCGGATCAATACCTGAATTACTCTGCAGCTATATATTTGTATTTCATTCCACGCCAGAGGCCATAACCTTCAAAAATATCCATTTTTTTTGAGAAATCAACGCTCTCGCCAGG
Source organism: Iodobacter sp. (assembly GCF_025352645.1). Taxonomy (GTDB): domain Bacteria; phylum Pseudomonadota; class Gammaproteobacteria; order Burkholderiales; family Chitinibacteraceae; genus Iodobacter. Next base: position 31,910 of record NZ_JANXSO010000087.1, read on the forward strand.
CAATAAAAAATCATCACGGGAACAAGAAGTTAATATGGCATTTTTTTTACCCTCTTCAGAGCACTTTCCAATGGCAAGTGCTTGAATAAAGGTATTACCCGTATTTTTTAAAAGGCCTTTGCCATTCACTTCGTATTTAAAATTAATTTTACGCGGGCGCACCACCAATACTGTTCCGATACTAATTTTTTGCTGCGCATCAATACTGGTACTTTCTGTTAAATGAGAGGCCTTACTCATATTTTGTTCAATAAAAAACAACTGGTAATAACGTTCTTTGTCATCTGCCTCCCCTTGGTAATACACTTTTAAATTGGCGTTTTTATTTGGCCCCACTAATAATGTTGCGGGAGACACCAATACTTGAGCAGGCGTACTGAGTGGAACCATGCTTTTAGGGTTATCCACTTCAATCACTTTGGTGGTTACAAACTTAGCAACGCTCTCTTGATTTTTTATTTCTTTTGCTACAAAGAATTGATCATCCTGAATTTCCGTCGTCAAAACACCAACATTAATTGCAGAAGCATTTACATACAAACCACTAAGTAAGCAAGCAATAAACCCACGCGCAATATTCATAATTTCCTCGGTTAAATAACAAAACAAGAAAATTTTTTTCCTTGTTTTGCATTGAAATTAATTATTTAGACCAAGTTGCAACAAAGCTAATTGAAACCACACCAGAGTAACTACCGTCTGGCACCTTCTCTAGATCTTTACCGGCGGTCACTGCCACATTGCCATTCATGCCTTTTAAAATATCAAACTTTATATTCACATTACTTGCCTCGAAATAAGTAATTCCATTTAGTGTTAAGTTTGGGCCGGCAACAGCTAAATTCATTCCTTCTAGCCCCGCAGCGGCAGCCGTCACTTTTTTATCATCACCTTTTAAAATTTCTACGGGTACAGCAGCTAATTGAATGCCCCCCAAAAAGCCTGAAACTTCTAAAGAACCTACCGAGCCACCAGAAATATGATTTAATTTCTTATCCGACATTGCAGCAGTAATCTTATAGCCGCTTGAACCAGGTTTACCTGCTACTTGTATCGTTAGCGAACTGCTTGGTGAGCTAAATGCTTTTTGGGATGGATTCCATTTAAAAGCCAAAGCATCAGTGCTCGCAAATACATTTAACTCTACATCTGCTTTTTTAATGGCTTCTGCATTCCATCTCACCGTTGCGGTAGCCGTTGTATCTGCAGCAAACACAGCATTAGAGGCAAAAAACAAAAAAATAACTATTAATTTTTTTTTAGTGGTTTTCATATCTACTCTCAATAAAAAATTATTTAATTTAATTAATAAGACATTGAACAGTCGCAATTGCAGGTGGGTTATAAAAACCCCACCCAGCAAAAATTAAATCAGAGCAATTAAAAACTGACTTTTAGCACTTTGTAATTAAGGATAAAAATTCAAAAGCGACATTTTTAAACTACTTAGTTTTACCTGCAGTAAAACCATCTAGCTCAGCTCCTTTACCCACCAACTGCGGTATCAGCCCACTTAGCCACAAAACTCATGCTAACAACACCTGAATAGGTACCGTCTTCTACTGCATCTAGGTCAATAGAACTATTGCCTTTGCTGGCAGTAAAAATCTTAAATTTCACAGGAATACCTGTCGCCTCATGATATGTCCCTTTAGGTGTAACATTTGGACCCGCCTTAGCCAGATCCATATTATTCAAGCCCGCAATAGACGTTTTCACACCACCCGCATCTCCATTCAAGATATTCACAGGGGTTTTACCAATATCAAGCGCACCCAGCTCTGCTGACACATTCAAAACACCTTTTGCAGCGCCGCCCTCATGCACCAGAGTTACATCTACCAACTGTGTGGTAATGCTATAAGCAGTAGAACCTGCTCTACCGGCAGCTTGAATAGTTAAATCACTAGTAGGTGTAGTAAAAGCTTTAGTAGATGGGTTCCATTTAAAAGTTAGCGCATCTGTACTTGCAAATACGTTCAGTTCTACGTCAGTTTTTTTTGCAGCCGTACTATTCCATTGAACCTTGGCAGTTGCCACTGAGTCTGCTGCAAATACAGCCGTAGAGGCAAACGCAGCAAGCACGGCACCGATAATTAGTTTTTTAGTATGCTTCATAACAACCTCACCCATATGGGATAATAAATTGACAACGATTTTTTGCGTTTAGATACAACGACTATCGCTCATCGCTGAACAGCGAACGAATAGTATTAACTTACCAATATTCAATAAATGAGAATCTTCTCAAAAATTTCAGCACAAGAAATGGGTGTGACTTATTTCACAAACAAAAAAATAAAAAAACGATCAATTAATTAATTTTAAATTCATCAACACGTATATTTATATGTATTGTATTAATAAAAAAACAAACTATGCTAAAAAATAAAGCCAGTGCAATAGCAAGCAGCTTTTGTGCAGACCGCAAATTATTTATTTTTTACGGAGTATTCTTACCAATGAAGACCACAAAAAATATAACCTGATTATGTCTCTTGCTCCGGAACCCTTGATTTAGCAATTCGTGCGGCGTAAAGTGAACGAACGTTCTGCTTTACGGAGGTGAATCATGTCCGTCAATGGCATCCAAATGCAAAAGGGCTTGTCTTTGCCTGAGT
>NZ_JANXSO010000088.1 GCF_025352645.1 Iodobacter sp.
ATCAAGCACTCACACTCATCGACTGTATTTTGTTAAAGATCGTCTCGCTGTGACATCACCGTGTTGCTGTGTGTGCTGCAGCGAGAGGCCGAAATATACGGGGCATCACTGACTAGGTCAACCACTACCGCGCAACAAAACGGTAGCAATACGCTAAGTAGTTGATTTTTAGCGCGGGGAACTACCGCACAAACCAGTGGCTTTCACAGTTAATGCCAAACAAGCGGCACAAAAAAAACCGCCACGAGAGGTTCGTGGCGGTTTTTTTGCCTGAATACGCTTAAATCAAGCGAAAATCAGCGTTTGATGCCATACACTTTGCCATTTGGCAGGGTGATGGTGATATTGCTTGGTACAGTCAGAGGCATAAACACGCGCATACCAATGGTGATGGTTTTGCCAGCGCTAAAGTCTGCAACACCCCAACCTGATTCTTTCATTGCGTATGTTAAGCGATGGAAACCATCTGGTAGGCCGCCTACGTTACCTGATTTACTACCAGCAGTTACAGCTGTCCACGTTCCGCCACTATATATATCCACTAAGTTTTCAACACCATTACCTGCTGGTGGATCGCTAGGCTTGAGGTATTGCGTTTCAGATGGAATCAGCGGTGTTGACGGCGCTACGTTAAATGAAACTTTTGCACCAGTCAGATCAACTTTAGAGTTGTTCTTCAGCTTTAGGCCAATTGCCAGCGGATAGTTATCATCGCCCTTAGCCTTATAGCCAACCATATCAACGGCTACATCTAGCAACTCGGCAGGTTGAGCAAATTTCTCATCCCCTGCTTTGATGCCGTATGGAGCCGCAGCGCGCATTTTAGTTGCGGCCAATTTGGTCAGCGTGCTACCCATTGAGTAGTAACCCAGACCATTTTCTGATGGCTTGCTGTAATCGCCTGCCATTTCCCAGAACATGATACCGCCAGCGCCCTGATCAATTGCATACTGAACTTTGGCAGCAAAGGATTGCTCGTTCTCAGTGGATAAGAACACTTTGGTGCTTGGATTCCATAACCAAGAAGACTTAGCCACATCATCGTAGTTTTCTTGATAAGTGCCGCGTACTTTTGCTTCTGGGCGGCTTTGATCATGGCCGTACTGAGTAAAGTAAGGTGCGCTCAGGCCATCACGCAGATTATTAACGTGCCAAAGCGGATTTACACCGGCAAACATTTCATTGCCAGCGGCGTCTTTATCAAACCACAGATTATCAATACCCTGTGCGCCAAGGCCGCAAGGTGCGCCTGCTTTTGCACTCAGTGCATCAGGGCCTAAATTACCACCGGTACCGAGGTAGCATTTTTTCTGATCGGCCAAGGCAGAAAGCCCCCACAGACCATTGGTGCCACCCGCGACATTTTGCGAACCACGGGTGTAGTAAGGCAAGCCGATATTGATACGGCCACCCGCTAATGCAGTGCGGAAGTATTTATAAGCCCAGTCAATATTCAAATAGCCTTGCGAATTGTAATAATGCGCATCGCCACCGGAATAAATCTTAGCGTCGGCAATTTCATTATCTTTACCTGTGTCGTACAGGGCGGCATTGTGGCCAACAAAGTGGTTCCATGCGCCATGCAGGTCGTAAGTCATCATATTGACGTAATCAAGATACTTAACCGCTTGCATTGCCTCCATACCACGCAGTAAATAGCCCGATGATGGTGAAGCAATCGTCAGCATGTAGTACTTACCTTTGGCTGCCGAGGCTTTATCCAGCTCGGTACGTAGTGTTTTGGTCAGGGCCATATAGCCTTTCCACAACTCACCACGGTGCGCATTGCCGATCTTCCAATCTTCTGGATTACCAGCATCATTCATGGATGTTGGGTATTCATAATCTAAATCGATACCGTCAAAGCCATACTTCTGCAGGAAATCAACCGCAGATTTAGCAAATATGTCGATTCTGTCCTGACGAACCGCGCCCGTTGCCGCGTCATTCGTCAGCGCGTAATAACCTCCGCTAACGGTACGGCCATCGGCCTCGTTAAAGTAACCACCTGTTTCCGCCCAGCCGCCCACCGACAACAGTAGCTTCACGCCCTTAGGCGCGTTTTTATGCAGCATATTGAAGTGGCCTTTGTACGGCAGACTATTATCCAGCGCGTATTTTGGATCACCTTTCTTATCATCAAAGGTTATACCAACTGCGGAATTCTTTGGATCTGCGGTATTACCTACAGAAACTTGCCAATTGCCATCGATGTGAGCAAAAGCGTAGTTAACGTGAGTAATGTCATTCCACGGGATATCGGCGGCCAGATAGGAGTTCGGGCCAGAATTACGCCAGTTGGTGAAGTAGCCAATCGAACGACGCTTCATATTATTTGGCAGCTTTTCACGGCCATTGACATCATAAACATCGCAGTAAGGCACATTTGCAACATCAGTCATCAAACCTTCAGGCTGACAAGCAACGCTTGGGGCTGGAGTTGGTACCGGTGTTGGGACTGGTGTTGGTACTGGTGTCGGTACTGGTGTTGGGACTGGTGTCGGTACTGGTGTTGGTACTGGTGTTGGTACTGGTGTTGGGACTGGTGTTGGGACTGGTGTTGGTACTGGTGTTGGTACTGGTGTTGGTACTGGTGTTGGGACTGGTGTCGGGACTGGTGTTGGTGTTGTAGAACCACAAGCACCTAAATCGAGCCAAGGCTTCCCTGCGCCCACATTACTCGATGGTGTATCACCTTGCGTCCACCACTGCGCTTTATAGTTGCGCCCTGCATACGTCACACTCTGCCCACCCGAATACGCGGTACTAGCGGACCAAGCCAAGAAGCAGCCTGCTGGAGTTGGGGCGGGGGTTGGAACTGGAGTTGGAACTGGAGTTGGTACTGGAGTTGGTACTGGAGTTGGAACTGGAGTTGGTGCTGGCGTTGGCGTGCCCGCACTCTGCAACTCCCAAGGGCCCCACAGATCCGCACCAGGCACATTGCCTTGCGTCCACCATTTGGCTTTCCAATCTTTACCGGCATAGCTCACCGTCTGGCCGCCAGTGTAAGCGGTAGCGGTATTCCATGCAGGAGCCGCGAAAGCTTGCGCGGCAACAAAAGCAGCAGGTATGGCTGCCAGCATAAAGCGACTAAATTGCGACATAGTTTTAAGTCTCCATCCATCTCTATGAATTGGCGTTATCTACAAACATCAACTGGTATTAATGAAGTAAATACGAATCTATTATTTTTGTAAGAAACGCAATGGCAAATCGTCCACAGACCTCATCTCTAAACGTACTGCCCCCGCGTTAAGGTGATTAGTCACTATGCCTTTTTCCTTGTCAATAGTTTGGAAGACACATTTACGTCCGCACGACCGAAAACCATATCAGTGATCAAATAAAACTACATTATCTCAATATAACAAAGGCTTTATGCAAATAAAAAAAACCATAACTATTTGAAAATAATACATATGTATAAAAAACACGCTGCGCACATCAACGTACCCAAAATAAAAATGTAGTTATGCATTCAATAAAAATGTAGTAACTATCAAAAAAACATCCACATTTTTGCTACAAAAACTTATAGCCACACGATTACCCTTATAAAATACATACCAAAACCTTTCCAATAGCTTTCCGAACATCTTAAGTAGCGTTGGCACTTCATACCTAACATCCAATCTTACAAAAAACCAATAGACCGTTTTAATGGCATAGCCATTAGCCACAAAGTGGATCTATTAAAAAAACGATCGTGACCAATACCTTGCTGATCTGCGCTGCATCTGATAGAAACTGAGCTAACTCTTTAAATGCCGCTCCCTATGCTGATCCGCAAACTGTTTAAATTTGAAAACGCGCACATCGTGCGTAACTGCTCTAGCGAGCGCTGCCGCAGCTCGATCCATGGCCATAGCTATCGAGTTGAAGTGCTACTTGAAGCACATGCGCTTGATCACGGCCAGATGGTGTATGACTTTGGCTTAATGAAGGGCACCATCCGTGATGTAGTGGATGCCTTTGATCATGCAGTGTGTTTTTGGGATAGGGACGACGCGGAATACATTCGCCTCTGCAAGCAGTTTTCTAGCCGCTGGATTGCGATGCCGGTTTCCCCATCTGCCGAGCAGTTTGCCCGCATGTTCTTTGTGATTATCGATGCGCTACTACAGCAAACAGTGATGGCCAATGGTGAGGCCGATGTAAAACTGCACTCAGTGATTGCCCATGAGACCGATACTGGCTACGCCCAAGCCTTCCGTGAGGATGCGATCAATGAGCGTATGGGGCTGATTCGTTTAGAAGACGTGGTGTTTTCTGAGCAATGCCAAGCAGAATGGAAAGACCCTGATATGTATAAAAAGCTGCTAGCTGGCAGCCACTTCACCAATCCACCTGTGCCAAGACAGGTTGAGATTTAGAAATTTAAAGACTCATAAAATAAAAAAGCGCGACCCAAGGGCCGCGCTTTTTTATTGCCTAGGGCTAATCTTTAGCCCTTACATTTCTACCTGCATCCCCATCTCAACCACCCGGTTTGGTGGGATTTTAAAGAAGTTGGTGGCGCGTGCCGCATTGCGGCTCATGATGGTAAACAGATTCCTACGCCACCAGCTCATCGCTGGGTATTTAGCCTCAACAATTGTCTCCCTAGAAAGGAAGTACGACGTTTGCATCGCATCGAATTCTAGCTCTGGCTGCAATAACTCTACTTGCGCCAAAATTGCCGGCACGCTGGCTTCTTCTTTAAAGCCATAAGTTGCAATAATTTGGCAGAAGCTCTCTCCCAATTTACGCACCACTACACGCTCACGCGCGGCCACATAAGGAATATCCGTGGTCAGAATGGTCATAAATACCACGCGCTCGTGCAGCACCTTATTGTGTTTTAAGTTGTGCAACAGAGCATGCGGTACCGAATCGGTACTTGCCGTCATAAAGATAGCCGTCCCTTCTACGCGTTGTGGCGGGCTAGATTCCAGCGCTTCCACAAAACCTGCCAGTGGCAGCTCGCCATCGTGCATACGCTCGCTAAGCAGCTTGCGGCCGTACTTCCATGTGGTGAGCAAAGCAAAGACAATCAAGCCGATCAGCAGCGGGAACCAACCTCCCTCGTGCAGTTTGAGCAAGTTGGCAGAGAAAAACGCCAAATCAATAACTAATAAGAAGGACAATACAAACCAAATCAGCAAGCGATTGACGACAGAGGCATCGCGGCCCAGCACGATAAACGCCAGCAAGGTGGTAATCACCATCGTGCAGGTGACGGCAAAGCCATAAGCTGCAGCCAGATTGCTAGAGGTGCGGAATGCCAGCACCAGTAGAATCACAGATACCAATAAGAACCAATTAATCTGTGGAATATAGATCTGGCCAATCTCGTTTTCAGAGGTGTGCTGAATCTCCATACGTGGGCAAAAGCCGAGCTGTACAGCTTGGCTCGTCATCGAGTACGCACCCGAGATCACCGCTTGCGATGCAATCACCGTAGCGCAGGTTGCTAGCACCACCAGCGGTGCTAAAGCCCAGCTAGGCGCCATCAAGAAGAATGGGTTTTTGATCGCTTCTGGGGTATGGAGTAACAAAGCCCCTTGGCCAAAGTAATTCAGCACCAAAGAAGGCAGCACCAGCATAAACCAAGCGTAACGAATGGCTGGGCGACCAAAGTGGCCCATATCTGCGTATAAGGCTTCGGCCCCAGTCAAAGACAGCACCACCGCACCGAGCAGCACAAACGCTAAGCCTGGCTCCGCAGCAAAAAAATGCACCGCATGGATCGGGTTCATGGCCGCCAGAACATCAGGGGATTTAATAATATTCCAAATCCCTAGCGCAGCTAAAATACCAAACCAAAGCACCATAATTGGGCCGAATAGCTTACCAATACTGGCCGTTCCCTTAGCCTGCATCATAAATAGCGCAATCAGCACAATAATAGTGACGGGGATGATATAGGCATCCAGCTGATGCGAGATCACACCGATCCCTTCCAGCGCCGACAGCACCGATACCGCAGGGGTAATCATGCTGTCGCCGTAAAATAACGCCGCACCAAACAAGCCTAAGCCAACAATGATTGCGTATTTACGCGACCCAGGCTGCGCCGAGCGCAAGGCCAAAGCCATCAAAGACAGCACGCCGCCTTCGCCACGGTTATCCGCTCTTAAGATAAACACCACGTATTTCAGCGAAACCACTAGCATCAGGCCCCAAAAAATCAGGGACAAAATACCCAGCACATTAAAAGCCGACAGGGTTAAATCTGCGTGGTTGAAACACTCTTTGAGCGTATACAGCGGGCTGGTACCGATATCCCCATAAACGACACCAATGGCGCCAATGGCCAAGCCGGCTATTTTTTTGGGATCGCGATCCAAAGTAGATGCAGAAGACATATATTTTTAAAGCTCAACAGAAGGTCGGCGGATTATAACGCTGGCTTTTGCAAAGCCGCTGACTTTTCGGATAAAGTTTGCGGCAGTGCAATATGAGTCCAATCAAAAAAAGGACCAGGATCGGTCTTCCTACCCGGCGCAATTTGGCTATGCCCAAGTACAAACTTCAATGGATAGCGATGCGCCAATGCCTGCAATAAAGTGTTTAGCATCAGGTATTGAGCCGCCTCAAATGGCAAAAAATCTGAGCCTTCTAACTCGATACCAATCGAGAAATCATTGCAGCGCTCTCGCCCCTGCCAGCTCGATACCCCAGCGTGCCATGCACGTTGCGAGCAGGGTACAAATTGCAACAACGCCCCATTACGCCTAATCAAAAAGTGTGCTGATACGCGTAGCTTGGCTAACTCTGCATAGTCGGGATGCACGTTTGGGTCTAGCGTATTAGTAAAAAGCCGCTGGATATCATCTCCAGCAAATGGCTGACCTGGAGGCAGATGAATATTATGGATCACCACCATATCCACCAGCATGCCCACGCTGCGCTCATCACAATTGGGGCTGGGTATTTTACGTGCCTGATTGCACCAACCTGAAGCATCAAACTGCATTATTGGATTCCTAAACGATCAAGCCGATAACGCAGGCTACGAAAAGTCAGCCCTAAAATCTTAGCCGCCTGAGTGCGATTAAAGCGCGTTTTTTCTAGGGCCTCCAAAATAGCCTGCTTCTCTACCCTATCCATATAGTCTTGCAGTGGGTATTTATCCCCCAAATCGCTGCACGCTCCTACCTCATTATCACTAGGGCTTAGCTGCAGATCTATAGCAGTAATGGCATGGCCATCGGCCAAGGCGAGCGCTCGCTCCAAGACGTTCTCCAGCTCACGTACATTGCCAGGAAAATCATAGCGCTGCAGTGCGGTTAGCGCATCGCTGGAAAAATCAGGTAAGTTCTGGCCATTGAGCTTAGCCAGTCTTGCCAACACATGACGAGCAATCACCAGTACATCGCTACCCATTTCTCTTAAAGCGGGCATGCGCAGCTCAATCACATTAAGCCGGTAGTATAAATCCTGTCTAAAGCGCCCCGCCTCCACACACTGGCTGAGGCTTTGGTGCGTAGCAGAGATAATCCGCACATCTAAGGCTTCTTCTGCGGTTGCACCTAATTTGCGTACTGTACGCTCTTGAATAACTCGCAATAGCTTGACTTGCATAGCCAGCGGCAGATCTGCCACTTCATCCAAAAACAAGGTGCCACTATTGGCGGCATGAAAAAAACCATCGCGGTCTTCATTTGCGCCGGTAAATGCGCCTTTTTTATGCCCAAAAAACTCGCTTTCCATCAAGTTTTCAGGGATGGCACCGCAGTTCACCGCCACAAAAGGCCGATTGGCACGGCTAGAGCTGGCATGAATCAAACGCGCGGCACGTTCTTTTCCTGAGCCAGATTCCCCCGTGACATACACTGGCGCTTGGCTTTTTGCCAATTTAGCGATCAGCTCTAAGGCATGCTGCATTGCCGCCGACTCGCCCAATAAGGGCCGATCTTGTAGAGCATTGATGGGCGTATCGTCTAGCGCCAATGCTGATTTTACCAAGGCACGCAGCTGATCCAGCGCTACGGGCTTGGCCAGATAATCAAACGCACCCGCTTTTAATGCCGCCACAGCGTTATCAGTACTGCCATAGGCAGTAATCACCGCCACGGGTACATCTAAGCCTTTATTTTGGATGTGTCGAATAATCTCTAGGCCCTCGCCGTCGGGCATACGCATATCGGTTAGGCATAGCTCATAAATGCCCTGATCTAGCTTGCTGCACGCCTCTTTTACCCCGTAGGCACAATCAACATCTAAACCCATTTTGAGTAGGGTTAATTCAAGCAACTCAGCTAGATCACGTTCATCATCCACAACCAACACGCGCTTACTATTTTTACTCGACTTTCTAGCCATATTTATTCCTAAATTTACGAGCTAACGCTAAGCGGCATCAGTACGGCCGCCAGCCGTCTATTGGGCTTAGCTGATCAATGCCTAATGGGTGATTCATAATGGCAGGGCTGCGTCTTGGCGATGGATATAGCCAAAGATAATCCGAAAACACACCCCTCCCAATGGAGGAGCGATGTATTCCAGCACCGCGCCATTTGCTGCGCAAATTTCACGGGCAATATATAATCCTAAGCCCGTACCTTTCGTTTCGGTAGTAAAAAATGGCTCAAACAATTGAGTTTGCGCATCGGGCGCAACGGTAGGCCCATCATTACCCACATCAAACAACCAATGCTGATTTTCGCTCCAAACCCGAAAATTCAAACTACCGTTTTTCTTTTGGCAATAGCGCCAACCATTACGGGCTAGATTCCACATCACTTGATGTAAATGCCCTGGGTCAAAACGGATTTCTGCCTCAGGCGGGCAATCCAAAGTCAGCATCACATGAATTTCTTCTTGCAACTTAAATTCTTCAACAAAAACATCCAGCCAGTCTGCCAACTTAATTTGCGTCATTTGCACACGATCACGCCGATTAAGCTCTAAAACATCTTTAACCATACGCTCTAAGCGCTGGCTATTATCATCAATAATTCGCGTTAAACGCTTCATCAGCGTATTTGCATCCGCCTCCTCACCCAATAATTGCGCAGCATGGGTAATGGCACTGAGTGGATTTCTAATTTCATGGGCTAAGTTTGCGGTTAATCGTCCCAAAGCCGCCAATTTTAATTGCTGTGCCTCACGCCGTAATTTATCTAAATCTTCTAAATAAATCAGCACATTGCCCTGAGAATCGTTTGAAAGTAAAACAAAGCGTGGCCTTAGTGTTTTGCGCGTTAAGGCGGTAATAATTAAACTAGGATTATCACTGGGATTCGCCCGCCAGCGCGCCAGCGCAACCGCCACTACCGGCATAGCATGAATCAACATTCCTTCTGGCCGCATGCCCGCTAAACGAATCGCCTGCTCATTACATTGCCTAATTTCCCCTTTTGCATCGACCACCAACACGCCATCCGAAACATCTTGCAAAATCCGCTGATTAAGCTGGCCTAAATTAGCCAAATCAATGCCGCGCTGCTCTGCCAAAGCCTCGCTAGCCTGAGCAAACCGTGCCAAGCGATGCGCCAACCAAGCCACGGCAAAAGAAGCCACACACAAAACAGCCGGAGAAAAGTAATCGCTAGCACTCGCATTACCCTGCCAGATTTGCCAAGTTTGCTCGCTTAATAAAGCAATACTCGCCATTGCCGCATGAAATAAGGTCATACGCCCGCGTGAGATCAACCCTGCTGCGGCCAAATATGGCAGCAAGAGCGTGCCGAGCCCGCTGCGTAAACCACCAAACAAATGCATCATGCCCACAATAAACAGCACATCAATAGCCACTTGAATGCTTAGCTGAATTTCAAAACCAGGCCGACGGCGATGAATACCCCAGGCAAAGAACAACGCTAAAACGCTATCAACTCCAGCCAAGGTTAAAAATGAGCGCCATTCTTCTATTCCCATAATCGGCTTATATGCCAGCCAAAATACGCTGCAGAAAATACCAAGATTGGAAAGTAAGCGAAAAATATTCAGCAGCGCCAGCGAGCGCCAGTGCATTTCGGTGTGAAAAGCGGAGGTATTTTTCATGGGAACGGGAGGGGGAAGAGACACGGGCAAAGAATGCGTGCTTTGCCCGCGTTGTTGATAGAGCTAATGGCCCGAAAACCGCATGGCGCGAGCCACACGCTCAGGTGCTTCTTCAAAGAAACGTGTCAGTTCAAAAAGAGCCGATTCATACACCGTACGCTTGAATTCAATCACCGAATCCAGTGGTGACCAATATTCAGTCCAGCGCCACGCATCAAATTCGGGATGCGTAGTGCGGCGCAAGCACACATCAGAATCGTGCCCTGTCAGGCGAAGCAAAAACCAAATTTGCTTCTGCCCCCGGTACGTACCGCGCCATTCGCGGCGAACCCAGTTTGTCGGCACATCGTACTTCAACCAGTCCCTTGTGCGGCCAATGATTTCAACATGCTGAGGGCCTAATCCAACTTCTTCCATCAGCTCGCGATACATCGCCTGTTCGGGTGTTTCACCCTGTTTAATACCGCCTTGCGGAAACTGCCACGAATGCTCTCGCACTCGTTTACCCCAGAACACCTGGTTTTGCCGGTTGATGATGATGATGCCGACGTTAGGCCGATAGCCATCACGATCGAGCATATCCTTACCTGCGTAAATTGCTTAGTTAACTGATTTTTCCACATCCTACCCTGCTTGGAAACAGGTATT
>NZ_JANXSO010000089.1 GCF_025352645.1 Iodobacter sp.
CTTGTTATGTATGCAGTCGTAAAAACCGGGGGCAAGCAGTATAAAGTTGTCGTCGGCCAAAAACTTAAAGTAGAACAGATTACTGCAGACATCGACAGCCAGATCGTACTGAATGAAGTATTGATGGTGGCAGACGGTGAAGCAGTGGTGATTGGTGCCCCACTGGTAGCTGGTGCATCTATTTCCGCAACCGTGGTAACTCACGGCCGTGGCGATAAGGTGACCATTTTTAAAATGCGTCGTCGTAAGCATTATCAGCGCCATCAAGGCCATCGTCAGAATTACACTGAATTGCGTATCGACGCGATCGTTAAGTAATTCCGCCTTTTCGCATTTTCAGTAGGAGTGTTGCTACATGGCACACAAGAAAGCTGGCGGTAGTTCACGTAACGGCCGCGACTCACATTCAAAACGACTTGGTATCAAGGTTTACGGCGGTGAATTAATTCCTGCCGGTTCTATTATCGTGCGTCAGCGCGGTACAGAATTTCACCCTGGCGATAACGTCGGTATCGGCAAGGATCACACCTTGTTTGCACTGAAAGATGGCTATGTAAAATATGCAGTGAAAGGCGCTCTGAAGCGTCGCACTGTAATTATCTTGCCTTACGTTGGCGAAGAAGTAGCTGCTTAATTTATTAAGCTGTAGTGGTATATTTTAAAGCCCTGTCCATCATGGATGGGGCTTTTTTTCTATTGGAAGTTTTGGTTCTGTTGCTTGTTGTTTTTTTGCTTTGCTGGGTGATCTAACCTTGGTTTGGATAGCGCTCAAAAAATAACAAGCAACAGTACCTCGCCTTAAGTAAATGGGCGGTCTTCTAAAGTGTTTTGGTGGAGATCCAAATGAGATTTATTGATGAAGCAAAGATTGAAGCCATTGCCGGTAAGGGTGGTAGTGGTTCTGCAAGTATGCGCCGTGAGAAGTTTATTCCTCGTGGCGGCCCAGATGGTGGTGATGGTGGCCGTGGTGGTAGTGTTTGGGCCGTTGCAGATGAAGATATCAATACTTTAGTTGATTACCGTTTTGTAAAAAAATACAAAGCACGTGATGGTGAAGGCGGCCGTGGTGCAGATTGTTATGGCAAGGGCGGCGATGATGTTGAGCTGCGTATGCCTGTTGGCACGTCGATTGTAGATGCGGAAAGTGGTGAGCTGATCGCCGATTTAACCGAAAGCGGCCAGCGCGTGGTGATTGCTAAGGGTGGCAAGGGCGGTTTAGGTAATTTGCACTTTAAGTCATCAGTTAACCGTGCTCCGCGCCAAACTGCGCCCGCTGAAGAAGGTGAGCGTCGTGAGCTGCGTTTGGAGCTTAAAGTGCTGGCGGATGTGGGCCTGCTAGGTATGCCTAATGCGGGTAAATCAACTTTTATTCGCGCTGTTTCAGCGGCAAAACCTAAGGTTGCTGATTATCCCTTTACTACGTTGTTCCCCAATTTGGGTGTAGTACGCATCGATGATAACCGCAGCTTTGTAGTGGCAGATATTCCTGGCCTGATCGAAGGCGCAGCAGAGGGCGCGGGCTTGGGTCATCGCTTTCTGAAACACTTACAGCGTACAGGTATTTTGCTGCATATTGTTGACTTAGCTCCTTTTGATGAAGGTACCGATCCAGTGGCTGAGGCTTGCGCCATTGTTGAGGAACTGCGTAAGTACGATGAAGAATTGCATAAGAAACCACGTTGGTTAGTGCTGAATAAGCTGGATATGATCCCAGAAGAAGAGCGGGCTGAGCGGGTTGCAAACTTCTTGAAAGCTTATGGTTGGGATGCGGGCGCTCAGGATAAATACGCCGTATTTGATCCAATGCAGCCACGTCTATTTACGATTTCTGGCTTAACCGGTGAAGGTTGTCGCGATTTAACTTACGCGATTATGGATTACCTAGAAGCCGCTCGTATCTATACTCGTAATGAAGATAAAATTCGTGCCGAGCAGCTAGAAATCGCTCGCGAAGCCGCAGCTGTTGCCAAAGAAGCCGCTACTGCTGAAAAAGAAGCGGCAAAAGCCGCTGAAGCTCTTGCAAAAGAAGCTGCCAAGCAAGCGGCTACTCAGGCTGATTTATTAGCTTCAGACGATAGCGCCAGCGCTTAATTGTTTTTGATACACCCGCTGAATCAGCCCCTACGTGAAATGTTCGGGCTGGTGTCTAGCGGGTGTACGCGTTAAGCTCCCTTCCCTTCAGTATTCATCTGCCGGCCACATGCAGAACGACTCCGCACTCTTAGAATTTTTTCAGCCTGGCTTTGTGCCACTTGATCTGCCGCCACTGGCGGGGTTGATGCGCGCTCGTCCCTATCTGGACGCTTTTATTACACTGTTTCGCGGTGGCGAAGAAGAGGTGATGGTGCGTCTCTTGGTGCTGCGCGAAATTGGTGCGCGTGCCCAAGCTCCGCGCTGGACTCCACAAGATTTACAAGCTCACTTTGCTTATATCAATCCGGTTAAGCTAGAAACCGTACTTAAGCGTATCCGCGATAACGGCCTCTTGGTCTGGGATTCGGATGAGCAGCTTTATTCCCTTTCAGAGCCTGGCCGTATTGCCTTGGCCTCGATTGGCACTTTGGTACAGTTTTCAGACGGCGATGCTGAGCTGGGTTATTTAACCGCCCAAGTTGCTGCTGGCCAATCGGTTGGGCGAGTCGCACATGAAGCGCTTCAGCACCTGTTGGCGCGGCTTAATGAGCTGTACCGCGATTTTGAAGAAGCACTTGAATCGCAATCCGAGTTCCAAATTCGTAAAGCACAATCTAAGCTAGAGAGTGTTTGGAAATGGGTGGAAAAAGGCACTGAGGTGATGCATTCCATCCTCGATGATGACACCCTTGATTTGCAGACATTGAATCAGGCACAAGCCATTGCTACGGCGCAAAGCCGGATGCTGCGTTTAACCAGTGTTTTCCAGCGGCGCTTAAGCGAGTTGGCGGCTCAGCGTGTGCATTTGGGCGAATCAGGGCTCACTTCAACCAATGTGGCCGATTGGCTGCGCCGTTTAGATCAAGATACTTTGGCTAATTTGGGGCGCGACCTATTGATTTTTCACCCTGAGCCGGTGTTTGTAACGGCGGACGAGCTGTTAGATATTTCTGAGTACGAGCTAATTAGCCGTGAGCGGCTTGAGTATATCGAGAGTGCTCTGCCAGAGAGTGAAGTGGCAGAAGACGTTGAGGCGATGGAAGTAGAGCGTTTGCTAGATGCAGAAGCCCTGTTTGAAGAGTTGGGTGCCTTGGCGGCCCGTGGTGGTAGTGCCGAGCTATTTGAGCAGGTGTTGGCAGATACTTACAACGTTACAGCTTATCGCCTATCTTTGCTTTCTTTGCTTGGTGATGCTGATGCGGCACTAGAACAAAGTGTGGTCGCTGATTTGGTGAGGCTGCCCTTGTTCTTGGAGGCGGAGCCGGGTGTTGAGTTACTCGAACACTTAGAAGTCGCGGCGATTAGTCGAGGCCGTTTACGTCCTGTTGACGCTGTAAAATAGAAAGATGGCATATAATCTTTCTATATCGGACAGTATTAAGTGGAGTGAATGATGGGTCTTTTGGATGATCTAAAGCAGCAGGCCGAATCGGTACAAACGGATGATGCCGAGCAAAGGCGTGTTTATTTAGCCAATATGGGCTTCATTGAGGCGGCAATGGGCTCGGCTATGGCGTATTTTTATGAGCTAGCCAATCAGCTTAAAGTGGTCAAGCCAGTTAGCCCGCATGTTTATCGGGTGTGGGGAGTAGGCGAATTTATGCGGTTGAATATGACGCTGGCTGCGGCAAATTCCCGCAATAAATCGCTTGAGGGAAAGGACTGTCCTGATTACATTGAGTTTATTGTTGAGTGGCAGGGGACTGAGCCTTTACGCACCGTGTGTTCCTCTCAAAGTGCCGCTAAGCATTTAAAAGAGCAGCTGTGGCAATACGGCTGCAAGCTGGAAGAAAAAGTCCAATCTGCAGCGGATGGTAAGTTTATTCGTGCGGCGATTACGATCGCTCCTATCGTGCCAACGCGTTTTCGTTTCGATGCTGTGTATGAAACCGGCAAGATTCGTTTAAATATTCGTAATTTGGCCAATCTGGGCGAAGACCAATACGTGCTAAGCCCCGTGCAATGCACACCAGCACTTTGTGAAGAGTTGGCGAAGGCAATGCTGGGCAAACCTCATCAACTGGCTGAATTGCTGCGCTGATTTTGGCTGTTAAATATGTTTAGTTTGGGTGTACATGGATCAAGCTCTTAATATTTTGGTTGCGCGCCTCTTGGCGCATCGCTTCTTACCGCGCAAAGATCCTTTGGCGCGGCGCGCTTTGATTGATGAAGCGTTCCGTGAATCGCTGGATCACCGGCTAGCCGGTTGTGGCCTGCGCCTCTTAGAAAATCCTTACGCAGAATATATCGCCGTCGGCCTTGCTACCGAGATGGAAGACTGGGTCTTTGGTGAGGGAGAAAACTGGCTGTCCAATAATATGGGCATGCCACGGGATGCGATTGCCTTGCTGATTGTGGTTTGGGCCTTGATTATCTTGCCTAAGCGCCAGCGCCAAATTGCTTTGTCGGCGTCTGATCCAGACGATATGTTTGGTGAAGCATCACCAATAGAATTTGGCGATGAGGTGGCACCCGGTATTCCAGAAGAAGCTATTTATGCCGACTTTGGTAAAAAGCTGGGTGGTAAAGCGCGTTTCTCTATGAATTTAAGCCAATTGGCTAAGCTGGGTTTTGTAAATCGCCGCAATAAGATGGTTTATGAAGGCCCACTATTGGATCTGATGATTGATTACGCGCGTCTTGCTCCGCGAATCATCAACGGGGCGTTGGCTGATTTATTAAAGATTGATGCTGTCCATGTGGCAGAGCAGGTTGAGGACTAATGTTTCAAATTCGTGAGATTGAAATGGTCCACTGGGATTTTTGGCGCGCGATTCGTGTACCGCTAGATGCCCAGATTGTGACTATCGTCGGCCCAAATGGCTCGGGCAAAACCACTATGCTCGATGCCTTACGCACTTTGCTGGCCTTGCGCTGCTCAGGGCGGCGTGATTACAAGCGCTATGTTCGTAATAATAAAGAAAACTTTGCTTGGCTGCGCGGGGTGGTTTCTAATCCGCGCCGTGGTGAAGGCGGCTTATTCCCCTATCTGTTTTTCCCAATTACTAGCCCTGAGGTCACACTGTTTTGCCGTGTTAAAAAACAGGGTGGCGATTGGGTACGCCACTACGCTATTGCCGAGGGCGTAGTCGAGCTAACACCAGAAACTGAAAGTGGTTTGCAGTGGTTGGGCGTGAATGAATATAAGCGCCGGCTTGAATCTGCGGGCCTGACTGCGGCCATTGCCGAAGTCTTGGCGCTGGAGCAGGGCGACACCGATAAGTTGTGCGAATACAGCCCTAAGGCTTTGCTGGATTTAGTATTTCAAGTGTTTGGCGATAAGCAGGTGCTGGATAACTACCAAGAAGCCAAGTTGCGCCTAAAAGAAACTGAGGGTGAGCTGGGCAAGGTAGAGCAACAGATGGCCCAGCTTGGGCTGGATGTGGAGCGGATGAAGCTGCGCTCTAATAGCTTTTTAGAATGGCAAGCTTTGCAGCGCGATGTGCTGCGTTTAGAAAGTGATGTGGTGCCAGGGCTCAAATACCTAGAGCAATGGGATGGCTTGTTGGCGGGCTTGACGCAGTTCCGCCTCGCTAAAACCAATGTACGCGCTAAGAAACAAGAGTTGGATCTGCTGAATCAATCTTATAGCGAGTTTGATCAGCATCGTGAAGCGGCTTTGGTGTTTGAGCGCGAAGCAAAGCAAGCTTACGATAGTCACTTTGCTTTATTCCAGCAGGTGCGTGACGCTGCGCGTGATACTGAAAAACTGTTAAAAGAAGAAACTCGCCTGCGGGAGCTGGCCGAATCAGAGCACGGCCGCGATGCGGTCAGTATTAATGATCGATTATTGGCTTTAAAAGAGCAGCTCGCTAGCTTGCGACAATGGCTGCGTACGGCTAAAGAAGAGCGCCAGCAGCTGCTCGATATGCAAAACGTTTTGCAAGCGGGCCGAGCGCCTGGGCCAGATTTCACTCGAAATATGCGTGGAGCCTTGGATGAGGCCGCGATTCCGCATCAAGTTTTAACTGAGATCGTTGAAGTCACTGATGCAACTTGGCAGCAGGCGGTTGAGGCCTTACTTGCGCCTTATCGCCACATTGTTTTGCTTAAACGTGCAAGTGATCGTAATCGGGCTTGGGAAATTGCGCAGCGCTTACGCTATCGCCACTTTATTGTGCCGGACAGCGAGCCTGTACCGCGTGCGAATAAAGGCTCAGTATTGGAAGTGGTCGACTTTAATGGCGACGCACCGAGCTGGGTGGTGCAGTTATTAAATCGTACTCAGCGCGTGGTTACGGTTGAGGCGAGTGGTAAGGTTGATGGCGATTGGATCACCAAAGAGGGCTATCACAAAGAGCGCCGTGGTGGCCGCGATATCAGCGTGCGCCCGAATGATTTTGCCTTTGGTGAGGCAGCAAGGCAGTCGCGCCTAGGCGATGCACTGAGTCGCATTAAAGAATTAAATCACCAAATTTTAGATGCCGAAGCGCGTGATGTTGATTTAAGTCGTGATATCAGCGCCCATACCGAGCAATTAATGGGCATGCAGGCTGTGGTTCAGTTGGCGGCAAGGCAGGAAGAGTTTGCCGCCGCTGCTGCGCGTTTTCCTGGCGAGCAAGACTCAGTACAAAATTTGGGCGCTGAATTGGCTGCGGCACAAGCTGCTTGGGAAGCGGCTCGGGATGCGCGTGAAGAATTGCGCGTGGGTTATGAGCGCAGCAAAGATCAGCGTGAGCGTTTAGCTGGGCAAGTAAATTACCAGCAAGATTTATTGCAGCGCCAGCAGCTAGAAATTCAAAAACAGCTGCGCCAGTTGCGCGAGTTAAAAACCAGCATGCAAGCGCATCTGGCCGATGTTGCTGCCTTGAGCGCAGTGCGCGATCAATTTGGCAGCGTGCGCGAAGTGCAGCATTTACTAGAGCGCCAACGCCAGCAGCTGGCAAATGGCTCGTGGGAAACGGATGAAACCATCCTTGCCCGTCGCGATAAACTGCAAAAAGATTATGATGCAGTGCAGACAGACGCGGAAGTTCACCACAAAGAAGTGCAGCGCACTGGTGAGCTGACGCATGAAGCGCGCGCCGCCTATATTAATAAGCTGCGTGCCACCGTGCGCGCTTATTGCCGCAATATTGCCCGCTTGGGCCAACTGGCTGGGATTGATGTCGAGGCCGAAATGCCTCATCTGGATAACGATGATGCCGTACTTGCACAAGCAGGCTTGGCGGCACGTTTCAATTTTGACCAGAAAGGCATGATGGGCATGAATGATGGTGAAGCATCAGGTGGCCAACAGGTAATGAAGTCATTGATTCTGTTGATTGGCTTGATGATGGATGATGCCAATCCTTCTGGCTTTGTGTTTATTGATGAGCCATTTGCCCACCTAGATATTTTTAATATTGATCGCGTGGGTGCTTTCTTGAAAGCAACTCAGGCTCAGTATTTAATTACCACGCCGCTTACGCACAATACCAATGTTTATGCGCCATCTGATTTAACGTTGACCACCCGTAAAAAACGCCCTGGCGACACTTGGGCGCCGCTTATTCTTCAAACCCGTCGTCGGGTTGAAACTGCCCAACAAGAGTTGATTGTATGAAACAAGTATTCCATTTTTTCGCACCTTGCCCACGTGGTTTAGAAGGCCCGCTCGTTGCCGAGCTAGAAGTGCTGGGTGCCGACCAAATCAAGCAGACTGAGGGTGGCGTCGGTTTTGCTGGCTCTTGGTCGCTGATGTATGAGGCTAATTTACAGTCTCGCATCGCTAGCCGTATTCTGTGGCGCGTCGCAGAAAAAACATGGAAAACAGAAGACGATCTCTACGCCATGGCGCGTGATCTAGATTGGTCCGAGCTATTTTCAGTCGATTGCACCATTAAGGTGGGCGTTACCGCCTATCGCGTGCCGCAGATTCGCAGCCCAGAATTCGTCGCTTTACGGATTAAAGACGGCATCTGTGATCGCTTCCGTTTAAAAAATGATAAGCGCCCAAGTGTGGATACGGCTGATCCAGATATGCGTATTCAGCTATATCTAACTGATCGCATGGCTACGTTGTATTTAGATACTTCGGGTGAAGCGCTATTTAAGCGTGGTTACCGTGTGGAAACTGGGGATGCGCCGATGCGCGAAAACCTCGCCGCTGGCATTCTCGCCTTAATCGGCTGGACGCCTGCCGAGGCACTTTACGATCCAATGTGCGGTTCGGCTACTTTCCTTATCGAAGCTGCAATGATTGCCCGCAAAATTGCTCCAGGCGCGCGCCGTGAATTCGCATTCCAAAAAATGCGTTTGCATAACGAAGAAATGTGGCAAGAATTGGTGGCTGCAGCACGCGCAGCAGAAACCAAAGAAATCTTCCCTATCTATGGTAGTGATGTGGCCACCGCCGCGATTGCACATGCTCAGGCCAATTTAGATTACGCACGTTTTGACGACACCATTCATTTAAAGCAACTCAATGCAATGGATGCAAAGCCACCGGTTGAGATGGAAGGAGTGTGGGTTTCCAACCCACCGTATGGCGTGCGTTTAGATGAAAAAGAAAAACTGGCCGCACTTTACCCACAGTGGGGCGATGCGCTCAAAAAACGTTTCTCAGGCTGGAGGGCTTATTTCCTCACGGCAGATATGGATATCACTAAACATATGGGCCTCAAGGCTTCTAAACGTACCCCGTTATATAACGGTGGTTTAGAGTGCAGATTATTCGAATATAAGATGGTTGCTGGCGGTATGCGCCGTAAACCAACCGGTTCAGAAGAATAATCTACCGTATTTTAAACAAGCCGCTTCGTGAAGCGGCTTGTTTGCTTTGTAGCTGCTGAGTTTCCCCTTGATTTCAAACTAGTTAAATCAACTACTTAGCGCATTGCTACGGTTTTGTTGCGCGGTAGTGGTTGACCTAGTCAGTGATGCCCCGTATATTTCGGCCTCTCGCTGCAGCACACACAGCAACACGGTGATGTCACAGCGAGACGATCTTTAACAAAATACAGTCGATGAGTGTGAGTGCTTGAT
>NZ_JANXSO010000109.1 GCF_025352645.1 Iodobacter sp.
AACAACGCTGGCCGCTTAATCAAATCCACCAAGGGCACGGCTACGCTTAGCTACACCTACAATGCCCTTGGGCAAAGGGTGAAGAAAGTTGCACCAAGTGGCACAAGCTTATTTGTTTACGATCAGCAAGGCTATTTGATCGGTGAATATCAGGCGGATGGTAAGCCTGTGCAAGAAACCGTTTGGCTAGGCGATCTACCCGTTGCCGTCATCAGCCCATCAGGTGCTGGCAGCAGCATCAACTATATCTGGGCCGATCACCTTGGCACCCCCCGCCAGATCTCAGATCCTGCCAATGGTAAAATCATCTGGCGCTGGGACGGCGAAGCCTTCGGTAATAGCCTAGCGGATGAAGACCCAAGCAATACGGGTAAGAAATTCAGCTACAACCTACGCTTCCCCGGCCAGTATTTCGATAAAGAAACCGGCAAACACTACAACTACTACCGCGATTACGATCCGGCAACGGGCAGATATATTGAATCTGATCCGATTGGTTTGGTGGGCGGGATTAATACTTATGGGTATGTGGGTGGGAATCCGCTGAGTTTTACGGACCCGACTGGTGAAGCTGCTACGTTAACTTGGTGTTGGGGTGGTCCGTGGGCGTGTGCCGCTGGGGTTGGAGCGCTGATTTTAATGTCTCCACCAGGGCAGAAAGCATTAAAAGATGCGGCAAAGTCAGCTTCAGACTTTTGTCAGCCGGATAATAAAGATCCCTGCGAAGAAATTAGAAAAAAAATTAGGGATACAAGGGCTCAGCTTACTAAGAGAGAACAGCAGCTTTCTAATGATCAGCATGATCTTTTTAATCGGGCTTATTCAGTCAATCCAGGAGGAGACCTTGCAGGTAAAGGTACTTATACTGGACATCTGGATATGATAAATTCAGTTAAAAAAGGGCTCGAAAAAATGGAAGCTCAAGCTAAAGCGATGGGGTGTCTTTGATCCATACTTAATTCAATTGTTACGGGTGCGTTTTCTATACGCATTAAGGTGTATGTAATGGCGAGTGTAATTATTAATGATAAATTGGTTGGAGATATTTTAGACATTCTTACAAAAGAAACTACCTTTCCAAGATCATCGTTTTACTGTGAAATTCAAGATGATTTTCAGCTTCTTTTTATTTCTATTTCAATTGACAATTTTCCTGAAAATGAAGTCGAATTATCACTAAAACGAATTGCGGAAATATTGAATAGTTTGATGCCAACAAGAAGTAATGATTATTCGTGGGTTGTTGGTTTGAAGCGTGAGAATGAGGTTGTTGATAGTTGTTTTGGCGGCAATTTATCAGCCTCTAACTGGGGAGTTTAATTTGCACTTAGCACGTTGGGTTTCTGTAGCCCTGATGGCTATCAAATGGGCTGTCTTTATTAATCACTGCTCTGCCTCTTGTTAAAAGAGTGGCGGGTTAGACTTATGACTAAGTACTCAGTCATAAGTTATTGGGTATTTCGAAAATCAGCATCGTCATTCCTGTGCAGGCGGGAATCCAGCTGTGCTACTGGATCCCCGACAAAACCGTTCGGGGATGACGCTTTTTTAGCCTACTTTAAATACATGAAAACTTGTTATTCACTGCTTAACCCGCAATACCCCGCGTTGGGCTTTGTAAGGCCGTAAGTCGTATGGTTTTGTAGGGAGCCAATAAGCGCAGCGCATTGCACCATTTGCATCATACGGCGTAATGTGTGTGCCCCCCCAGACTTATTAGCGCCCTACAAGTTTATTACGGGTGACGGTCTTGAAACGAATTGCGGAAATATTAAATAGTTTGATAGCAATAAGAGTTGATGGTCATTCGTTGGTTGTTGGGTTGACGCGTGAGAACATAAGCAATCGAGTCTGACCCTTTTGAGTACGATTTAAGCGGCAACCGCACTGACTAAACCGTAGGCGCGGCAACCACAAATTATAAGCACGACCCCCAAAGCAATCGCCTGCTCTCATCTACAGGAGCAAATCAAGCCACTTACACTTACGATGCGGTAGGTAATCGCGCTAATGATAATGGCTGGGTGCTTGCTTACAACAACGCTGGGCGCTTAATCAAATCCAGCAAGGGCATGGTGGCTGTCAGCTATAGTTAAAACGCCCTTGGGCAAAGGGCGAAGAAAGTTGCGCCAAGTGGCACTAGCTTGTTTGTTTACGATCTGCAAGGCCATTTGATCGGTGAATATCAGGCGGATGGTAAGCCACTGCAAAAAACCGTTTGGCTAGGCGATCTACCCGTCGCCGTAATCAGCCCATCGGCTGCTGGTAGCAGCATCAACTATATCTGGGCCGATCACCTAGGCACCCCCCCGCCAGATCTCAGATCCTGCCAATGGTAAAATCATCTGGCGCTGGATGGTGCTTATTAAAGTTATATTCAACTAAAGTTGGCGGCTTTATTGCTTCGTAACGCAGCTAATGATTTTTATTTTATTGATTATTTGCTTAATAGTCTTACTATGCCGTTATTTCATATCGTGTGATTATTCTGTAGGGTGACAATTAACGAAGCATATTGCACTCTATATCAATTGTTTTTATGTTTGTGTCTGTCATGTTTGGCTTGTTAGGCACTTCATGAAACTGCAAAAAAACGTTGTGCTGCTATTGCTATAAAAACTTAAACTTAAACTTAAACTTAAACTTAAATTTATATTTTATTCTTTTGATTTTTTTGTATTTTGTAAAGAAACACCCACACCACAGAGCCCACTTGCCTTTATGATGGTGTTTTTTATCGATTGATTGCCATGCTGCATAAACTTGCTATTGCCAATTACCGTTCCTTGCGCGATTTAATCGTTCCTTTGGCTCAGCTCAATGTCATTAGCGGTGCTAATGGCTGTGGGAAATCGAGTTTATATCGTGCTTTGCGCTTAATTGCGGAATCTGCGGCGGGGCGTTTGATTGGGCATTTGGCGCAGGAAGGGGGCTTTGCTTCAACTTTGTGGGCGGGGCCAGAGACTATTTCTAACGCGATGCGCCGTGGTGATGTGCCGATTCAGGCAACGGTAAGAAAAGCCGCTGTTTCTCTCAAGCTGGGCTTTGCTGGCGATGATTTTTCCTATGCAATTGATTTAGGTTTGCCTATACCCAGCTCATCGTTATTTGCGGCAGACCCCGAAATAAAGCGCGAGCAAATCTGGGCAGGGAGTGCTCAGCGGGAGGTTACCTTGCTGATGGATAGGCGTAATGCCGTTGCCAAAACGAGGCTAGGGCGCAGTTGGCAGGTAATCAGCCAGCATGTGCCTACTTACGATAGTATTTTTAGCCAGTGTGCCGATCCGGTAAATGCGCCCGAGGTTTTGCAGCTACGCGAGGCAATGCGCCGCTGGCGTTTTTATGATCATTTACGCACCGATGCCAGTGCGCCAGCACGGCAGGCGCAGATTGGCACGTACACGCCTATTTTGGCGAATGATGGCGGCGATTTGGCCGCGGCGCTGCAAACTATTATTGAAATCGGCGATGCCGCTGCGCTGATGGCGGCGGTTGACGATGCTTTTCCTGGTGCACGGATCGAGATTGCCGTGAACGATGGTCGCTTCAGCGTTTTGATGTGGCAGCGTGGCTTATTGCGCCCTTTGGCCGCGAGGGAGCTATCGGACGGCACGCTACGCTATTTATTGTTGATTGCCGCTTTGCTTAGCCCGCGTCCGCCGGAGCTTTTGGTATTGAATGAGCCTGAAACCAGCTTGCACCCCGATTTATTGCCCGCTTTAGCCCGCCTAATTTCTGCCGCTGCAGTGCACAGCCAGGTGATTGTTGTTAGCCATGCCAGCCGTCTGGTTGCGGCACTTGAGCGTGAAGCGGATTGCAATTCGATTATTTTGCAAAAAGACTGCGGAGAAACGTCGATTTTAGGGCTGCGTGATTTAGATAAACCGGCATGGTCATGGGCGAATAGATAGGGCTTGCTCTCAGCCATCGGCTATTTTTTTGTTATTTATAGATTTTGTGCACATTTTATTGGGTTGATTTAGAAGGTAGGGAATTTTTCTGCTTCTTCCTTAATGCCCTATGTCCGCTATTTTCCGAATTATCTTTTTTGTGTTCCACTTTTTAATTGGTCTTAAATGTTGAAGCTTCTGAGCTCTCCTGCTTATGTTTTTTTAATTTTGGCGATCGTGTGTGCGTGGTTACCTGCGGTGCATTGGGGTAGGTTTTCTATCCGGCCTTGGCTTGTTTGTTTTGCGCTGGCGCTTTGCGGCGCGCTGGCAACGGGCGTGTTGGGGCTTGTTGGCTTATTGCTTGTTCTTGTGCTGGCTTTAGCTTTATTGGGGGCGGGTTGTGATTGGCTGCCTAAGGTTTTTCGGCTGGCTTTGGGCGTGGTCGCGGCTTTGCTAGCGCTGGCTTTGGCGATGCATAAGCTGCCAGGGTTTAGCAACTTGCTGTTATTTAACGACGTGCAATTAAGCGGTGATGCTTTGCCTTTTACCCTATATGCCAATTTTGATAAGGGGATAGCAGGCTTATTGCTGTTGGCTGTGTTTTGCCATAAGGCGCAAAACCTAGTCGAGCTAAAAATAGATTTTAGACGCTCGTGGTGGCTTGTTTTTATAACGATTCTGCTGTTGAGTATTGTGGGGCTGCTTAGCCAGTTTTTCCGCTTTGATTTTAAGTTTCCAACGGCTACGGCAGTATTTGTTGTCGTTAATTTATTGCTGACTTGCGTTGCCGAGGAGGCGTTTTTTCGAGGCTTTGTGCAAGAATCTTTGCACCGCCTGAGTAGTAAGCCTTTAGGATCAGTGCTGGCGGTGGGCGCTTCGGCGCTGTTATTCGGGCTGGCCCATTTGGCGGGTGGCGCGATGTATATGGCTTTAGCTAGCTTGGCAGGCTTGGGCTATGCCATGGTGTATCAGCAGAGCAGGCGTATTGAAATGGCGATTCTTCTGCACTTTGGATTTAATCTTATCCATTTTCTCTGCTTTACCTACCCCAAGTATGTAGGAGCATAGGGGCTAGGATGCCGGAATGCTGGCAGGTTGTGCCGCCTGAGCTACTTTCGGCGCTTGGCTGGATTTTACTTCAGCCACAGTAGGGCTGCTATTACAGGCATCCCCTGCATTATCTACCCAGCATTCGCACTGATTGATATTGCCCTTGCTATCAATTTGTACTTTAAGTGCACCAATTTTGCACCAGCGATTATTCAGGCTGGAATACAGATGATCCACATCAAGTGTTTTTGGGCTAACGCTGTGTGCAGGCAGGGTGTAAATACCGTGCTCACCATCCCATACAGCAACAGGTAGGTTGCTTTGATTCACTACTTTGCCATTTAAGGGCCAAGGCCAATACATGGCGGAAGAGTAGGAGCTGAGGCAACTAATACTTAGAAAAAGCAGGGTATAGATGATTCGAGTAGTGCGAGTCATAGGCACAATGCGCAGAAAAGTCAGCTGGCTATCATGCCGCTATTCCCTAGCTTATGGTTGTGATCTATTGCCGCTTTAGAGCGTTAAAATTGAATACACGCTCGGCCAGCATCGAGCGCAAAGCAGGGGCAGCCTTCTAAATAACCATCTGCTTTGACGGTGACGGTATGCGGCCCCACTTTGCACCAGCGTCCAGATGGGCTTTCTTGCACATGGTCTACATCCAACTCATGCCCTGAGCGGGTGTGTGCGGCAATTTTGTAGTACAGGTGATCGTCGTCCCAGACTTGGGCTGGCTGAGCGGATTGGTTAATGAGTACGCCATTCAGTGGCCATGGCCAGTGCCCGTCCTGCTCCTTTTCTTGCATGATGGAAAAGTAGGCAACGGCACTGGCACTTGCGATTAGGCAAATACCTAGGGCAAAGAGGCGGGTGGATGTGAAAAATTTGCTCATAGTTTGGTCAGGTCACACTGCTGCCGCATCAAAGCGGCTAGTATTTAGTTTCGTTTAAATAAAGCCAAGGCGGCTAGGCGTTGCACCGCGTGATCTACGATGGGGGCAGGATAATCATAGCTGGGCTTGATGCCAAAAATAGCTTTGATTAGCCAAGGAGCATGAATTTCTTTATGGCTTAGCTCCGCCAGCTCTGGGCAATAGCGGCGGATAAATTTACCTTGTGGATCAAAACGCTCAGATTGGCTTACTGGGTTAAAAATCCTAAAATAAGGCTGGGCATCGCAGCCCGTTGATGCGGCCCATTGCCAGCCACCATTGTTGGCGGATAAGTCAAAATCATTGAGTTTTTCGGCAAAATATTGCTCGCCCCAGCGCCAGTCAATGAGTAGGTCTTTGACTAAAAAGCTGGCGGCAATCATGCGTAGGCGATTATGCATAAAGCCGGTTTGATTCAGCTGGCGCATGGCGGCATCCACAATAGGAAAGCCAGTGCGCCCCTCGCACCAAGCGGCAAAGTATTCTGGGTTATTGGGGAAGGGCAGGGTGTCGTATTCAGGCTTAAATGCGTGGTGGACGACTTCTGGCCGATGCCAAAGAATTTGCTGATAAAACTCGCGCCAGATCAGCTCA
This sequence comes from Iodobacter sp., assembly GCF_025352645.1. Taxonomy (GTDB): domain Bacteria; phylum Pseudomonadota; class Gammaproteobacteria; order Burkholderiales; family Chitinibacteraceae; genus Iodobacter. The sequence goes on from NZ_JANXSO010000109.1 coordinate 6,467, forward strand.
GATAGCCATGTTTCAGCGCCACGCCCACCCATTTGCCAAGCTCTTTTTGCTAGCTCACGAATCGATACCGTGCCAAAGCGTAAATGCACGGATAAATAAGAGACGCCTTTTACCGCTGGAAAATCACGGGCTTCTTGGTAGTCATCAATGCGCAGGCAAAAGTCATTAAACAGCGCCTCGCCGCCTGCCATGCCGGGCTGCAAAGTACTTACATCGACATCATCAAAGCCCAGCGTCGCTAGGCTTGGCATGGCTTGCAGAGGGAGTGCGGCCAGATGCTGTAGATAGGGTTTAATAGGGTAAGATTTTAAGTAAAAATCATTAAGTTTGGCGATCCAACTGCGTTTATACGGCGTAAACACGCTATACATGCCGCCCGTTTTAGTGAGTACTTCATCTTTTTCAAAGATCACTTGGTCTTTGTAGCTATGCAGTTGGCAGCCCGCTGCGGCCAGTTGCTCTGCCACATGGGCATCACGGGCAATGGCAGCAGGCTCGTAATCGTGATTGGTGTAAACGGCGCTGGCGTTAAATTCTGCGGCTAAACGCGGGATTTCTAGTTCTGCCTTACCGTGGCGAATGACTAAATCAGATCCTTCTGCCATTAAGCTGGCTTTTAGCTGCTGCAGGCTGTGCCAAATAAAAGCAATTCGTCGATCATCTTGCTTTAACCCATCTAAAATAGAGCGATCAAAGATAAATACCGCAATCACTTTTTGCGAGGATTTTAGCGCGTGATGTAAGGCTGCGTGGTCAAATAGACGTAAATCGCGGCGAAACCAAATCAATGATGTTGTGGGCATAGGGGGCTATGAATAGAATTAACGCCCTATTGTGCCACTTCTGCAGCATGGGTGACGCGCTGTAATCTGCGGCTTGTGCGATAATTGGAAGCATGGATAACGCAATGAACTTTTCTCGTCATTTTTTGATTGCGATGCCTAGCCTCGTTGATCCGATTTTCTCCCGCGCTTTAACCTTTGTGTGTGAACACAATGAACACGGTGCGATGGGGGTGATCGTGAATCGGCCGCTAGGTATGACGCTGGCTTCACTCTTTGAGCAGATCGATATCGAGCTGCATCGCCCCGCTATGGCCGAGCTATCGGTGCATTTTGGTGGGCCGGTACAAACCGATAGAGGCTTTGTATTGCACACCCCCTTGGGCAGTTGGCAATCTAGCTTAGCGGTGTCTGATGAAATGGGGCTTTCTACCTCCAGAGATGTCTTGCAGGCATTAGGAGATGGCGAGGGGCCAGACCAGGTGTTTTTAAGCTTGGGTTACGCCGGTTGGGATGCGGGCCAGTTAGAAAACGAAATCGCTCAAAACTCATGGCTCACCGTAGAAGCAGATCCTAAAATTATTTTTGATCTACCTCCCGAAGCGCGTTATGCCGCTGCCTTGGGATTGCTGGGCATTGATATCGCGATGTTGTCTAAAGAAGCGGGCCACGCGTAATCCACCCCTTAAAGAGAACTCAGGCTTGAGCCAATTCGTGCATTTCTGTGTGATGGGTTCAGGGGGTGAGCCTCTGATAGGTGCGCCAGTTTATTAATTCGCTAACATTTTGAAACCGCTCTGGTAATGCCTTTGGCATTGTCATCTGGAAAACAATGAGTACTCTTCTGGCTTTTGATTTTGGTGAAGTGCGGATCGGTGTGGCCGTTGGCTCGTCTGAGCTGGGTATTGCCCATCCGGTAGAAACCATCACGGCGGAAGAAAACGATCGCCGTTTTGCACGGGTTGAGCAATTGATTCACGAATGGCAACCCTCTTGTTTGATCGTTGGCTTACCTAGCCATTTAGATGGCACACCATCTGATATGACACGCTTATCTAAGAAATTTGCCAATCGCCTGCATGGGCGCTTTGGCTTACCCGTGTTTTTGGTGGATGAGCGGCTGTCTAGCGCTGCCGCCAGCATGGCCCTGAATGATGCCGGTGTGCGTGGCCGCCGCCAAAAGCCCGCCTTGGATCAAGTGGCTGCGATGCAGATTTTACAAACTTATCTGGATTCCCCAGCAACGGGCGAGGCCTTAAGCCACCGTTCCTCTGAGGCTCCAGTGATTCAATCCGGTGAGGATAGAGATGTATAACCCGCAGTTAAATGCTCAAGGCGAGCTGATTCATCTATTAAGTACCGAAGGTTTGCCAAAGCGTATCCTGACGCAAATTCTTGACCAAGCCGCGCTCTATGTAGAAAACGGCGAGCTGCTCAATCAAAAATGGCCAGATCTGGCTGGCACGTCTGTTTTTAATTTGTTTTTTGAAAACTCAACGCGCACCCGTACCACCTTTGAGCTGGCTGCTAAGCGCTTAAGCGGCGATGTATCCAGCCTGAATATCCAAGCCTCTAGCACCGCCAAGGGCGAAACGCTGCTCGATACCATTCACAACCTAGAAGCAATGGGCGCAAATCTATTTGTGGTGCGCCACTCAGAATCGGGCGCAGCCCATCTGATTGCTAAGCACGTTAAAAAAGGCATTGCCGTGGTGAATGCTGGGGACGGCCGCCATGCACACCCTACGCAAGCCATGCTGGATATGTTTACCATTCGCCACTTTAAAGGCGATTTTACTAAGCTGCGTGTCGCCATTGTGGGCGATGTGCTGCATTCACGCGTGGCGCGCTCGCAAATTCATGCACTAAGCACTTTGGGCTGCCCAGATATTCGCGTGATTGCGCCTAAAACGCTGTTGCCGACTGGCATCGAGCAACTGGGCGTACACGTTTATCACGATATGGCCGAAGGCCTGAAAGACGTGGATGTGATCGCCATGCTACGTTTACAAAACGAGCGTATGGCGGGGGCTTTTTTGCCCTCCACGCAAGAATTCTTTAAATACTATGGGCTAACCCCAGAAAAGCTGGCACTGGCCAAGCCGGATGCCATCGTGATGCATCCAGGCCCGATGAATCGTGGTGTTGAGATTGATTCTGCCGTGGCTGATGGCCCGCAGGCGGTGATCTTGCCGCAAGTGACTTTTGGTATTGCTGTGCGCATGGCTGTATTAGCGATTGTTGCCCGTAACCAGAAATCCCTTAGCAACGCCTACTGCGCTCGGTGATCCGTCGTTAAAAACCGGCTAAAAATGCTCATTTACTATCTGATGTTACGCACCCAAAGCCCGAATCCGTTAACCTTACAACATGAAACTTAAAGAACTTGAACTTTATACCGACTTCCTCATTGCAACTTGCGGCAAAGCAACTGCGACAGGACTGGCCGACGCGCTGGATCAAGAA
>NZ_JANXSO010000067.1 GCF_025352645.1 Iodobacter sp.
ACTTTTAATGGTGCAGGGGCTGATCGGGGGAATGTTTGTTGTACTAGCATTCCTCGCCATTGGATGCCGGGTACTACTGCGACTATTGAGTGGGTTAAAGATCCTAGCCCAAAATATAATCCAGGGCAGATTCCAATGCCATCTTCTGATAGTAAAGAATGGAAGCAGTGGTATGAAATTCATGCGGCTAATTATACCAAGCACAGTGTGACGATTCCAATGCCTAAGTATATTGATAGTGCGGGTGTTAATTTGATTTTTCTACCTTGTGACGAGGTTCGGGTTGTGATCGACTCTGAGGAGAGGGGGCGGGTGTTTGGTAATCTTGTTGGCCCATATAACCAAGCTGTTCAAGAGCGGCTTGGTTTTAAAAAGGAGTGTAAGGAGTGATTTTTATCATCTATATTTTAAAAAAATGTACAAAATTCTTCAGTAATAAATGATGATTTATTGCCGGTGTTGAAATGTAAATACAATCAGATAAATAATCGATATTGTTGTTTTAAATAAAAGAGAACGTTATGTTGAAAATAATCCCTTTATTAGGTTTGCTTATTTGCCTTAGTGCCTGCAGTAGCACACCAGATATTGAGTATGTTGGCACAGCTGTTCGTATTATTGATACGAATAAAAATTATTATACGATTGTAAGCGCTACTTTTAATGGTGCAGGGGCTGATCGGGGGAATGTTTGTTGTACTAGCATTCCTCGCCATTGGATGCCGGGTACTACTGCGACTATTGAGTGGGTTAAAGATCCTAGCCCAAAATATAACCCTGGGCAGATTCCAATGCCATCTTCTGATAGTAAAGAATGGAAGCAGTGGTATGAAATTCATGCGGCTAATTATACCAAGCACAGTGTGACGATCCCCATGCCTGAGTATAAAAATAGTGCGGGCGTACATTTGATTTTTTTACCGTGTGATGAAGTGCGAGTTGTGATCGATTCTAAAGAGTTGGGGCGGGTGTTTGGTAATCTTGTTGGCCCATATAACCAAGCTATTCAAGAGCGGCTTGGCTTTAAAAAAGAGTGTAAGGAGTGATTTTTATCATATATATTTTAAAAAAATGTACAAAATTCTTCAGCAATAAATGATGATTTATTGCCGGTGTTGAAATATAAATACAATAAGATAAATAATCGATATTGTTGTTTTAAATAAAAGAGAACGTTATGTTAAAAATAATCCCTTTATTGGGTTTGCTTATTTGCCTTAGTGCCTGCAGTAGCACACCAGATATTGAGTATGTTGGAGCACCTGTTTCAGTTGTAGATACACATAAGGAATACTCCACAATTGTAAGCGCTTCATTTAACGGTGCTAGTGCACCTGGCGCTGGAGGTGAGATTTGCTGTGCTCGAATCCCTCGCTATTGGGTGCCGGGTACAACGGCGACTATTGAGTGGGTTAAAGATCCTAGTCCTGACTTTAATCCTGGAAAAGTTCCCGCTCCGATGTCTGGAACTGACGAGTGGCGTCAATGGTATAAGGTTCATAAGGATAACTATACCAAGCATAGTGTGACGATTCCCGTGCCCGAGTATAAAAAAAGTGCGGGCGTAACCTTGTTTTTCCTACCTTGTGACGAAGTACGTGTCGTGATTGATTCAAAAGAGCGGGGTCGAGTTTTAGGTAATCTTGTTGGCCCATTCAACCAAGCTGTTCAAGAGCGACTTGGGTTTAAGAAGGAGTGTAAGGAATGAGTGGGGCCATGCTTGCACCTAAATGGCCAGAGGCTGGTTATTTGCCTACGAGTTTACGTAGTGAGGTTATGCCTCAGCGTAAGCAACAATTAGCCGAAGTGAGCGAGTCTTGTATTTTGGCGCGGGCCGAAGGAAAGCCCGCACCCTGCGCGCAGGTTTTAAATATCAGCCTGTTTTTTGATGGCACGAATAATCATAATGTGTCTGATAGCGCGGCCAACCCGCGTAATACCAGTAATATTGCTCGCCTGTATCATGCCACTATTCAGGCTCCGGCCGCACGTTCTAATGGCTATTACAGTTATTACATCAATGGTGTTGGAACAGAGTTCAAAGAAATAGGTGAAATGAAGCCTAGTGAAGGCGGGCTGGCTTTTGCTGCGGGGGGAGATCAGCGGATTTTGTGGGGGCTGACACGGCTGGTGCATGCAGTGCGGCTTGCTTTAAGTGGGCAAGATGATTCACTAGAAGATGCTGATGCAAAAGCCTTGGTCGATCGAATGGAATACACCCGCTACAAAACCGTAAACGATAGAGAGGTGGTGAGTAATGCCTTAAAGAAAGACCGGCAGGAGGTAATGAACGAGGCCATGCAGCCCTTGCTGGAGAAAATCAAGCAGCCTTATAAGCCAGAGATTCAGAAGATTAAGTTGTTTGTTTATGGCTTTTCACGCGGCGCAGCAGAAGCCCGTGTTTTTGTTGGCCGCTTAGAAGAGCTATGTACTGAGGAGGGCGGTGGAAAGCTATTCTATGGGCTGCCCATCAGTGTGGAGTTTTTAGGGTTGATGGATACCGTGGCCTCGGTGGGGGTGGCAGGGATATCCGGCGGTGCTGAAGGGCATATGGGCTGGGCCGATGGCACGCTGGCCTTGGCTGCAGATTTAAGTTTTTTAAAACAGACTGCGCATTTGGTGAGTGCGCATGAGCAGCGGCTGTGTTTTCCTTTGGATTCTATTCGCTTAAAAAATGGCTCATACCCTCAAAGCACGATGGGCGAGTGGGTCTATCCTGGCGTGCATTCGGATGTGGGTGGGGGCTATCCGCCTGGGGATCAGGGCAAGGCGCCTAAATCGCAGGGGATGCTGCTATCGCAAATGCCGTTGCATCATTTATATGCGCTGGCGTTTAAGGCAGGAGCGCCATTGCGTGTGGATATAGGTAAGTTAGCTGATTTTAAGCAGGTAGCAGGTACAGATCTTGATGTTTTTCAGCACGAGCCTTGGCGAAAAATGGATCAAGCAACGATTGATGAGTTCGACGTTCAGACTGAGCTTATCCAGCGCTACAACGCGTGGGTTGCTCAAGCTAAACCCGCAAGCACCGTGGCAGATATATTAGAGTATCAGTCTGCACAAATAACGGCCTGGCGGATTGAGCGCTATGCAGGTGGCCCAAATGGTTCTGGGCCAGGGCAGGCAGATTGCACCTATTATAAGCAATCAGAAGACTCACCCGCATGGGTACGTAAGAAACAAAATGAGGCCTGGAAAAAACAAAGCAAAGCCACTAAAAATGCGCAGTCAGGTAAACCTGTGGAATTGAATGATCCGGAAGGAAAAGCCGCGCCAGTAAGCTATACACCCAATTTAAGTAAAACCTACGAACCCACAATGGATCAGACGCAATTAAGGGATGGGGCGGATGATTTTGCTGATGATTACTTTGATCGAGCTTCATTTAAAGTGGGTAATTTAGAAGGAATGATGGCCTCAGTTTTTCTTATGTTCCCTCGTGTTTTTAGTGAAGATTGCGGCCAAGAGCGGGTAACCATGCGCCATGCAGGTACTGAGCTTTATTCCTCTGTGATTGGTGATGAAAAGCTGATGGCGCTTTACGATAACCATGTTCATGATTCGCGGGCTTGGTTTATGCATTCGGCGCTGGCAAAGCGTGAGCCAGGGGGCAGTTATTTACGCTATCGGACGATTTATTTTACCGATGGTGTTCACAATAAAGCGCAGTATTGCAAAATACCGAGCAAACCCGTCGCGGATTTTATTACTGACCGAACAAGAGCGCGCCCTATTAATAATGCAGGCCTTAATTCAAGCTCTTCACCTTAGGCGATATGGGGGGCTAATGCTGAATACGCTTATTGCTGCGCATTGTTGTTCTTTTGTTTTATTTTGCAAATGTTTTTAATAGTAGCAATTTAGATAAATTAGAAAACATAAAAGCAAAGCCCCTCTTTACAATTGAAAAAAGCAGGATGTTTTGCCTGAGTTAGCGGCGGCATTTTAGTGATGATTCAACAAAAACTTTAGATTGCTGGTTTTTATCGTGTGATTAGGCGGCAATAATTGCCGAAGCCCTGCATAATTAGCCCTCCAGGCCCGCCAAAATGCGGGCTTTTTGCTTGGCACGTTTCCTGCTTCATCTCTATTTGTAAACAGCGTATCTTATGGCTTGTGATGATTAAAACTGGAGTTTGGCTATGTTAGGTCGTCTGGACGATTACTTCCGCCCGCAAGAAACTGCGTTGTCACTACGCAGCCAGCGGCAAGAAGTGTTGGCTTCAAATATCGCCAATAACGATACGCCAGGGTATAAGGCGCGCGATTTTGATTTTAAAAAATCGTTTGAAGCCGCCCTGCAAAAAAATCCAGTGAAGCCTTTAGTCGCAACAGACTCGCGTCATTTACAGCCAAAAGAGAGTATTGATCCCCTGTCTAAGGCCTTGCTCTACCGCAATCCAAGACAATCTGGCATTGATGGCAATACGGTGGATATGAATGCCGAAATGGCAGCGTTTACCGATAACGCCATCCGCTATCAGGCAGGGATTACTTTTATGCAGAAAAAGATTGAAGGTCTGCGCTCCGCGCTGACGGGCCAATAAGAGAGCTAAATCATGTCTATGTTCAGAGTGTTTGATATTGCTTCAACCGCCATGCACGCACAGACCACGCGTTTAAACGCTGTGGCGTCTAATTTAGCCAATGCAGAATCCATTACCAGCTCCAATGGCCAGCCCTATCGCGCCAAGCAGGTGGTGTTTCAATCTGCTCAAATGCCGGGCGGTGGCAAGGAATCAGTTGGGGTGCAGGTGGCTGGTGTGATCGAAGATCAAACACCGCCTAAACTGGTGTATGACCCCAAAAATAGCTTGGCTGATGCCAATGGCTATGTGGCCATGCCTAATGTGAATGTGGTGGAAGAAATGACCAATATGATTTCAGCTTCACGTTCGTATCAAACCAATGCCGATGTTATGAATACTGCAAAAACCCTGCTGCTGCGCACGCTGGCGCTGGGCCAATAAGGAGAATCATCATGGTTGCTCGTACAACGGTTAATTCAAGCACAGATTATGCCGCGCTGAATCAAAAAGCAGGAGCAGGCAAGGCCTCTGCGGCCGATCAGCAGCAAGATCGCTTTCTTAAGCTGCTGGTTAAGCAATTGCAAAGCCAAGACCCAATGAACCCAATGGATAACGCGGCAACCACCAGCCAGATGGCACAGATTAGTAGCGTAACGGGGATTGAAAAGCTCAATACCACCATGCAAACCATGCTGGCGAGCTTTTCTGCCGCACAAAGCTTTCAAGCGGCCGCCTTAATTGGCAAGGAAGTACTAACAGTAGGTAATAAAATGAAGTTTGATGGCACCAAGCCCGTTGATACACGCGTCGATCTGCCATCGGGTGTGAGCAATATTAAAGTATCCATCATGGATAAGAACGGCCTTGTGGTGGATAACATCACCTTGCCACAACAGCCCGCAGGCGCAGCGGCCGTGGCTTGGGATGGCAAAATGAATAATGGTGAAAAAGCCCCAGCGGGAGATTATTTAATTTCTGCGCGTGGCGTGCAAGATGGCAAGGAAATTGCTTTAAATACTTTAACTTGGCAAACCGCCAGCAGTGTTGAGTTGGCGAAGACGGGTGTCAAAGTGATGTTGGCGGATCAAAGCAGTGTTGATTTTAGTGCGGTAAGGCAAATTCGCTAGTTCAAGGCATCTGCAGTAAACAATTTTTGAGGGTACGGTTATGGGTTTCCAGCAGGGCTTGAGTGGTTTAAGTGCGTCGTCAAAAAGCCTAGACGCGATCGGTAATAATATTGCCAACTCTAGCACGGTCGGTTTTAAGCAATCGCGTTCAGAGTTTGCAGATATGTATGCCAATTCATTCGCTAGCTCATCGACCATCTCTGGGATGGGGGGGCGCACGGTTGCGGTGACTCAGCAATTTGGTCAGGGCAATATAACCTCTACCAATAACCCGTTGGATATTGCCATTACGGGCAACGGCTATTTCCGCATGATGGATGGCGATGCTGTTAGCTATACTCGAAATGGCCAATTTCAAGTCAATAAAGATGGTTTTATTGTGGGTAATACTGGCCAGAAACTCACTGGCTGGCCTTTTGATATCAATGCCAATGCCTTGCAAAAGGGCGGTAATCCTGCGCCTTTGCAATTGTCTGTGGGCAATATCGGCGCAAAAACTACCGGCTGGACAGAAGTTGCGGGTGGCGGCATTAGTGCAGGCCTACAGTTTGGGATGAATTTGGATGCTAGCCAGCTGCCTAAAGACAGAACCAACCCTCTTGCTGCCAATTATGTGGGGGCGCTGAACCCTGCTGATATTAAAACCTTTACCAATTCAACCTCAGCACAAGTTTATGATTCGCAAGGTGTTGCGCATAGCTTAACCATGTATTTTACTAAAACCGCACCCAATACTTGGGAAGTCAGAACGCGTTTTGATAGTGATCCGGTTTCATTGCCTAATAATGACCCGCTCAATTTAAATCCTTATCCAAATGTTACTTTTGATTCAAATGGTAAATTGATCAATGCCACGCCACTGGCTTTTAGTACCACGCTTGCTTCCGGTGCAACCTCGCCTTTGGCTTTTCATATTGGTTTAGAAGGTACAACTCAGTACGGTAGCCCATTTGGGGTGAATACCATTAGGCAAGATGGTTATCCTGACGGCGTGTTAACTGGGGTTGCGGTAGATCGTGAAGGGGTGATGCTAGGTAAGTATTCCAATGGGCAAAACAGGGCCATTGGGCAAGTCACACTGACTAACTTTGCTAATTCGCAAGGGCTGCAAAACTTAGGTGACAACCGCTGGGGGGAAACCTTTGCATCGGGCCAGCCTAGAACCAACGATCCTGGCACCAGCGATTTAGGCTCCTTGCAATCGGCCTCGGTGGAAGACGCTAACGTTGATCTAACCGCTGAACTGGTTAATTTGATTACAGCACAACGCACCTATCAGGCCAATGCGCAAACCATTAAAGCGCAAGATACTATCTTGCAAACGATTGTGAATCTGCGTTAATTGATAGGGTAGAAATGATTTTTTAAAATCATTCTACCCACGTGTTTTTATGCCCATGCCCGAGTAAACACAATGGATCGAATGCTGTATATCGCGATGACTGGGGCCAAGCAAACCATGCTGCGCCAGGCCTCGGTTGCCAATAATTTAGCTAATGTGGCTACGCCTGGGTTTAGGGCGGAGCTAACGGCTTTTCGCGCTGTGCCCGTGATTGGTGGTGTGGGTGCGCCCAGCCGTGCTTATGTGGTGGAGCAGGGTACAGGGGCTGATTTTACGCCGGGGATTATCCAGCAGACTGGGCGTTCTTTAGATGTGGCGGTGAATGGGGCGGGTTGGTTGGCGGTGCAAACCCCAACGGGTGAGGCCTATACCCGTAACGGTGGCTTTGAAATTGATGCCGCAGGCCTGTTAAAAACTCGTAGTGGCTTGGTGGTGCAGGGCGAAAATGGCCCGTTATCTATTCCAGAAAATACCCGAATTACTATTGCTAAAGACGGCACGATTAATGGCTCGCCTTTTGATAATCCGTCGCAGGCGGTAGAAATTGGCCGACTTAAATTAGTTAATCCGCCAGAAAACGAATTAGAAAAAGGCAGTGATGGCCTGTTTCGCCAAAGAAATGGCGAGGTGGCTCAGGCAGATGTTGGCGTAAAACTTGCTTCAGAATCCTTGGAAGTGAGTAATGTGAATCCGGTAGATCAGTTGGTGCATATGATCGGTGCGCAGCGCCAATATGATTTACAGATTAAAATGATGCAAACCGTCGATCAAAATGCCAGAAGTGCCGCGCAGTTGCTTTCATTAAATGGTTGATTATTAAAAACTTTATCCACTAAATACACAAAAAACACGAACAGATGGCGCGTTGTAATCACTCATTGCTTCATTTAAATGCCAACTTTAAAATTAAGTACTTACTAGCCTAATAAAAAAGAAAGTAGATTAAGTTACCTGATTATGTCTCTTGCTCAATGGACTCTGTACAGATGGGTTTCTTGAGTGTTGGGCTTGGTTTTTGAATGTGTAGGGCGGGTGAAACCCGCGAGCCATGCTGAAGCAATACGCGGGTTTCGCCCGCCCTACGATATTTATAATGAAATTGAGTAAGAGACATAATCAGGTTAAGTTAAGGTCGTGGGTATTTATTGGTTTTTTCGTGTGTTTAGTGCTTTTCGTGGACTAAACGTCCATGTGTGTAACATTAGATAATAAAATAGGAAGTACGCATCATGATGCGCTCGCTGTGGATTGCTAAGACTGGCATGGATGCCATGCAGATGAATGTGGATGTCATCTCGCATAACTTGGCCAACGTCAGCACCAATGGTTTTAAGCGTGAACGCGCGGTGTTTGAAGACTTGCTTTACCAAAATTTACGCCAGCCAGGCGGATCAACCAGTGCGCAAACCCAGCAACCAACCGGCTTGCAGCTTGGTACCGGTGTGCGGCCTGTGGCCACGGCCCGTATCCATATGCAGGGTAATTTGCAGCTTACCGATGGCCCGCTGGATATGGCGATTAATGGCCAAGGTTTTTTGCAAATAGCCATGCCTGATGGCACCACGGCTTATACCCGTGATGGCTCTTTTCAAGTGGATAGCCAGGGTGCCGTGGTCACTGCCAGTGGTTATGCCTTGCAGCCTGCTTTGCAAGTTCCGCAAGGCACTACAAAACTCACTATCGCTAAAGATGGTACGGTGACTGCCATTGTAAATAATGATGCGGCAGCGCCTGTGCAGTTGGGTAATATCCAGCTGGCTACTTTTATTAATCCGCCAGGCTTGCAATCTGTGGGTGAAAATCTCTACTTAGAAACCACGGCCTCTGGTGCGCCAACGGTAGGTACGCCCGGTACAAATGGCTTGGGCGCGCTTAACCAAGGCTATGTAGAAACATCGAATGTGAATGTAACTGAAGAGCTGATCAATATGATTCAAGCGCAGCGCTCGTTTGAAATTAATTCGCGGGCCATTAAAACCTCGGATGAGATGCTGCAAAAGCTCACTCAGTTGTAATGAGGGGATTTAAATGAAGTTACGCCTTGCCACAGCGGCAATGATTGCCGTACTGCTTGCCGCATGTACTACGCCTCCCTCGGTGGTGACCTTGCCAACCACGGCCAGACCGGCTCAGCCGGTTGTCGCCAGCATCAATAATGGTTCTATCTTTCAGCCCAATAGCTCACGTTTATTATTTGAAGAGCGGGTAGCGCGCAATATCGGTGATCTGCTCAATATCACCATCGAAGAAAACCTCGCTGCGGTTAATACTTCCAATAGCAGTAGTAATAAAGCCGGATCCTTGGATTACAGTACTAAGGGTAATATTCCGCTGCTGCCGTGGGATATCGAGCAATATTTCTCACGCGAAGGCACCGCTGCGGTTAAGTTGGCGGGTACAAATAAATTTGAAGGCAAGGGGGCGACCAACAGCACCAATACCTTTAAAGGCACGATTGCCGTGACGGTGATTGATTTACTCGCCAATGGCAATCTGATTGTGGGTGGGGAAAAGCAAGTTGCCGTGAATAATCAAATTAATACCCTGCGTTTTACTGGGGTGATTAATCCGCTGGATATTAAAGCGGGTAATACGATTTCATCGAATAAAGTGGCCGATGCGCGCATCGAGCAGCTGGGTGTTGGCTCAATGGCCGATGCCAATACTATTGGCTGGCTACAGCGATTTTTCTTAAATGTAATGCCGTTTTAAATAGGTTGTGTATATGTACCGTTTTGCCCTTATCTGCTGCTTTTTGTTTGCTTTGGCGCCTGCGCAGGCTGAAAAAATAAAAGACTTAGCGTCGGTTGCGGGGGTAAGGAATAACCAGTTGGTAGGCTATGGCTTGGTGGTAGGTTTGGATGGTAGCGGCGATCAAACCACGCAAACGCCATTTACCGTGCAATCGGTGGTGAATATGCTGACTAATCTGGGGATTCAAGTGCCTGTTGGCGGCAATATGCAGCTTAAAAACGTCGCCGCCGTAACCGTGACGGCAACCTTGCCGCCTTTTGCTCGGCCTGGGCAGCCGCTGGATGTAACGATTGCTTCGATTGGTAATGCAAAGTCTATTCGTGGTGGCACATTACTGATGGCTCCACTTAAGGGGGCGGATGGGCAGATTTATGCGATGGCACAGGGCAATATTATTGTGGCTGGGGCAGGCGCGTCGGCGGGTGGATCAAGCACGCAGGTTAATCAACTGGCTACAGGGCGTATTCCCGCTGGTGCAACGGTAGAAAAAGCCGTGGCTACTTTATTAGGCAATGGTGAGTTTGTGCAGCTGGAATTGCTAACCACTGATTTCACCACTGCTAATCGCGTGGTGAATGCCGTGAATTCCCAATTCTCAGGTACGGCAGTGGCTTTGGATGGCCGAGTAATCCAAGTGCGCGCGCCGCAAGATAATAATTTGCGTGTGGCTTTTTTATCCCGCTTAGAAAACATTGATGTCACTCCTGCTGAATCCAGTCCTAAGGTGATTATCAATGCGCGTACCGGCTCGATTGTGATGAATCAGGCGGTGAAGCTAGATAGCTGCGCTATTGCACACGGCAATTTAACCGTGACCATTACGGCAGATAATGCCGTTTCCCAGCCTGATCCACTCTCTGGGGGTAAAACCACCAAAGTGCAAAATGCCGATATCCAAATTAAAGCGGATAAAGGCCCCATTGTGCGTTTACCTAAGTCCAGCACGCTGCGAGACGTGGTGCGCGCTTTAAATGCTGTAGGCGCAACGCCGCAGGATTTATTGGCTATTTTGCAAGCCATGAAGGCTGCAGGTAGTTTGAAGGCGGAGTTGGAAGTGATTTGAGTTTTTTGTACACGGTGGCTTACGCCAAAATGCCGGCTAACCCACCTTAAGAAACGACTCCTTATTCTCGATTCCTCATAGGCACGCTTATTGCTTCATATTTGCTTAATCTCTTATTTAAGCGTTGGTCAGTATGATCTCCTTAGCCACTCCTTCTAGTAATGATCTTGCCATTGATGTGCGTGGTGTGGATAGCTTACGTCAGTTGGCTCGCAAAGATCCGAGCAAAGCGGCTTTAGAGGTTGCGCGTGAATTTGAGGCTTTGTTGACCAATCAAATGCTCAAATCAATGCGTGAAGCCACGCCTAAGTACGATGAGATGGAATCAGGCACGGCGGATATGTTTCGTGGCATGCACGATCAGCAGCTCTCGCAAATGTGGTCTAAGCACGGTGGTGTGGGCTTTGCTGAATCTATTGTGCGGCAAATAGAATTGCAGCGTGATCCTTCGCTCTACCAAAAGCCATCACGTACTTTGCACAATGATTTACCCGCGGCAAAAGCGGCCGAGGCTTCGGCAAAAGATGCCGTATCGGGTGATTCGTTTGTAGCAAAGCAGGTGGGTAATGCCAGCGCAGCCGCCGCGGCTTTAGGCGTATCTGCCCATGTTTTAGTGGCACACGCTGCCTTAGAGTCAGGCTGGGGTAAAAAGCCGATTCGGGATGCGGCGGGTGCGGATAGTCATAATCTATTTGGCATTAAAGCGACTAAAGATTGGCAAGGCAAAACCACAGATATCACCACTACCGAGTTTATTGGTGGGCGGGCTCAAAAGCGGGTAGAGAGCTTTAGAGTGTATGACTCGTATGCAGAAAGCTTTAATGATTACGCTAGCTTAATCAAGCGCCGCTACACCGAGGCTATGGGCCAAGGAAGTAATGCGCAGGGCTTTGCAAAGGCTTTGCAAACCGGTGGCTACGCTACAGACCCGCAGTATGCAAATAAATTAGCGCAAGTTGCTGAGCAATTACGACGTCAATTAGCCTGATTTTAAAGAGTGGCAGATAGGCTTTTTATTCCGCCTTCAAGTATGGGCCGTTTGTGCCGATAAATAGTAGCAAAGGAGTTGCATCATGGGAGCCAGTGTTTTTGGTATCGGCCTAAGTGGCCTAAACGCAGCAAGTTTAGGCTTGAGTACGACTGGGCATAATATTGCCAATGCTAATACGCTTGGCTATTCCCGCCAAAACGTGAAGCAAAGTGCCCCTTACCCTCAATATACCGGTAATGGTTTTACTGGGCTTGGCGTACGTGTGGATACCGTGCAGCGCTCTTATGATGAATTTTTAACTAAGCAAGTTCAAACCGCTACCTCTCAAGACAGCTACTACGGTACTTATCTTGCTGAAATTAAGCAGGTTGATAACTTGGTGGCCGATCCTGCTGCGGGCGTGTCACCGGTTTTGCAATCATTTTTTAGCGCCGTCCAAGGGATGGCCACCAATCCAGCGTCTTTGCCCGCTCGTCAATCTTTAATGAGCAATGCGCAGGGCTTGGTAAACCGTTTCCAAGTGTTTGATCAGCGGCTTTCTGAAATGCGTGCAGGCGTAAATGGCAATTTAGTCAGCGCTGCTGATCATGTCACCGCCTTGTCTAAACAAATTGCCCAAATTAACGGCCAAATTGCCGTTTCGAGCAGTGGTGGGCAATTGCCAAATGATTTGCTGGATCAGCGTGATCAAATGGTGTTGGATTTAAATACCCTGGTAAAGGCCACCTCTATTAAACAAAGCGATGGCTCTATTAATGTGTTTATTGGCAATGGTCAAAATCTGGTGGTAGGTGGCACGGCCTATGCCATTGCTGCAAAGCCTTCTATTAGTGATCCACAACGGCTTTCTATTGTGTACACCCAGGGAGCCATTGATGCAGAAATTCCTGAAACCATGCTTACAGGCGGCCAATTGGGTGGCTTGCTTGAGTATCGGAGCAAAGTATTAGATTCAGCACAAAACTCAATTGAGCGCATGGCTGTGGTGCTAGGACAGACGTTTAATGCCCAGATGCGTCAAGGGCAAGATTTGTACGGCAATATGGGGACGAATTTTTTTGATTACCCGCAGGGGAATGTGTCTTTAGTGCATACCGTGGTTGCCCCTCCAGCTGCCAATGTGAGCTCTACATTTGCCACTGTAAGTTTGCCAGCAGGGGTGAAGAGTGTAGCCAGTGATTACTCTTTGAAATACGACCCTGCAAGTGCTGGCAATGAGTATGTGATTACTCGTTTATCGGACAATGTGTCGCAGTCGGTGAGTGCAGCCTCTATGGGGACGGGGCCTACCGTCTTGGGTTTAACTTGGAATGTGGTTGCAGGCACGATGGCAGCGGGTGAAAAAGTAGGGGTCAGTATGCCGCCTGTTATTGGTAATGTGCTGTCTAATCGCAATAACACCGCTGCTATTCCGCCTGCTGTAGCCCCTGTGTTGGGAGGCTATATTGAAGACGTGAGTAAAATTCAGGCCAGTGATTATGAAGTATTTTACGATGGCACTGATTACCAAGTGACGCGGCAATCGGATGGCCAGCGCACCCAAATTACTGGTGGAGTGGGCGGGCAATTTGCCAATAATGCTAATTCTATTGTTGTAGACGGTTTGCGTTTAAGTTTTTCGCAAGGAACGCCAACGGCAGGTGATCGGTTTACCGTGCAACCCTACGCGGGTTTTAGCCGTAGTTTAAGCATTAAGCCAACAGATCCACGGGTGATTGCCGCAGGTGTGCCCATTATTTCAAATACACAACGTACTAATACGGGTACCGGCAAAATTAGCCAAGTATCGGTGGATGCGGCGTCCACCATCACCACACAATCGGCGGTTAACCCTGCGCTTAAAAATCCGGTTACGATCACTTTTGCCTCGCCTACTACCTATACCTTAACCGATGGCGCAACAACATCTGCGCCGATTGGTTATGTAGCAGGCCAGTTGATTTCCTTTAATGGCTGGAATGTAAAAATTGATGGGCAGCCAGCACAAGGGGATAAGTTTTCCATTGATCCTGGTACCTCGCTAGATGCCGATGGCCGCAATGCCTTGAAACTGGGCGAATTACAGTCGCGTAAAATAATTGACGGCGGTAAGGCTAATTATCAAGAGGCTTATGGGCAGATGGTTGCGGTGATTGGGGCAAAAACCAATGAAGTGGCTATTATGTCGACCGCACAAATTGAGGTGCGTAAACAAGCCGAGATTTCGCGTGATTCTGTTTCTGCTGTGAATTTGGATGAAGAAGCCGCTAATTTATTGCGCTATCAGCAGGCTTATCAAGCCTCCAGTAAAGTAATTCAAATTGCACAACAAGCATTTGATGCCATTGTGCGAATTGGTGGCTAATAGGTGTTTCAATCCTATTGCTCAGTATTTATAAGGAATAAATAGCATGCGTATCGCCACCACGACCATTTATAAGCAAGGTGCTGCAGAATTGCAGCGCCATTCTAGCGTGCAAGCGAAATTGCAAAATCAATTGTCGACGGGCCGTCGCGTGCTGACGCCTGCTGATGATCCTATTTCATCGGCAAAAATATTAGATGTCACTCAAGCACAAGAGCTAAATAAGCAGTATGCCGTGAATAGCCAAACGGCGGATTCGGCAATGCGCCTTTCTGAATCAACTTTGCATCAAGTCACTGAGTTGCTACACGATATTTATTCCTTGGCGGTGAGCGCTGGTAATCCTTCGCAAACCGTTGCAGAAAAAAAGCTCCTTGATGCTCAGCTGCAAGGCCAATACAAGGAAATGATGAGCCTTGCCAATGCAACCGACGGTGTTGGCTCTTATTTGTTTTCTGGCTTCAAAGGCTCAACTCAACCTTTTAGTGAAACTTCATTTGGTAATGTGACTTACGCTGGGGATGATGGGCAGCGGCAGATGCAAATCTCTGGTTCTAGGCAGATCCCCGTTTCTGAATCGGGTTATCAGATTTTTCAAGCGGGCCGCACCGGTAATGGCAGTTTTGTTAACTCTGCAAATAGTGTGGCACCCGGTAATAGTGGCAGCGGCATCATCAGCCCTGGCGAAGTGGTGGATGTAACCAAATGGAATAACCCAGCTCATTCACAGAAATTTAAGCTTGAGTTTCAATCGGTGAATGATCCGGCAAACCCAGGTAAGCCGGTGATTTCTTATGATCTGATTGATAATCAGCCCCTGCTTGCCGATGGCGTGACTGCAAACACTAACTTCAATAAATCATTAGTGGATGGGTATGATTACACTGCCGGTGTAAGGCCTGCGATTCTTGGTCAGCTTAATAATTATCCGCGTCCTTATGTGCCAGGTGGCGATATTCAGTTTAAAAACCTAGCCACCGATCCGGTTGGAATCCCGCCGGTTGCCGCTTGGGATTACGGTATCAAAATGAATGTAACTGGGCAGCCAAGTACGGTGATTGGCCCCTTAGGTGCGAGCGCCACTCCTACAGGGATTGTTGCTAGTGGCGTTTTAGATTCATTTAATGTTGATCCAAGCCGTAATAATGGCGATATTTTCCAAACCATGAAGGTTTTTTCTGATGCTCTGAATAACTATCAGACTAGCCCAACAGGGATGGCTAACTTTCATAATCAACTGAATGCTGTCTTGCAAAATACCAGCAATATGCTAACCAATGTGCTGAGCTCAAATGGTAGCTTTGGGGCCAAAATGGTGGAAACGCAATCAGTACAAGATACCAATGGCGATTTAAAAGTGCAGTACGGGCAAACCTTGTCACAATTACAAGATTTGGATTATTCCACCGCACTGAGTGATTTTTCTTTAACCCAGACCCTGCTTGAGGCTTCGCGCAAATCGTTCTCTCAAGTGCAAGGTTTAAGCTTATTTCAGTACATTAACTAGCAATTGTTTTTACCTTAATAAACAAAAAATGCGGCCAGCTATTAGCCGCTTTTTTTGTGGGCAAGCTGCCCTTGGTTTACTCCTGTATTATTCGGCCTATGGCTAAAATTCGATCTACTTTTATTTGTCAGCTTTGCGGTGCAGCGTCGCCGAAGTGGCAGGGGCAATGCCCAGGTTGTGGCGAGTGGAATACGCTGCAAGAAGGCGTGGCAGAGGCTGCTCCGAGCACGCGTTTTCAATCTTTGGCGGCCGATGGAGCCATTCATCAACTCAGCGATGTAGAGGCGGCAGAAATCCCTCGTATCCCTACCGGCATGGCCGAGCTTGACCGCGTGCTCGGTGGTGGTTTGGTGCCAGGTGGCGTGGTGCTGATTGGAGGGGACCCAGGGATTGGTAAATCAACGCTACTGCTGCAGGCGATGACGCTGTTGGCGGCGGCAAGAGCGGTTTTGTATGTGTCTGGCGAAGAATCGCCGCAGCAAATTGCTTTGCGTGCCAAGCGCCTAGGTTTGCCCGCTGGTAAAGTGGCTTTATATGCCGAAATCGGCTTAGAAAAAATCTTGGCGGCTTTGGAAAAAGTTGGCCCCCAAGTGGCGGTGATTGACTCGATCCAAACCGTTTATTCTGAGGCCTTAACCTCCGCACCAGGTAGCGTGGCGCAGGTTAGAGAATGTGCAGCCCAGCTCACCCGGTATGCCAAGCGCACCGGCACGACTATTTTCTTGGTTGGCCATGTCACCAAAGATGGCGCCATTGCTGGCCCGCGCGTGCTTGAGCATATTGTTGATGCCGTATTGTATTTTGAGGGCGACACGCATTCTAGTTTTAGGTTAATACGCGCCATTAAAAACCGCTTTGGAGCGGTCAATGAACTAGGTGTGTTTGCCATGACGGATAAAGGCTTGCGTGAAGTCTCAAATCCTTCGGCATTATTTTTATCCCAGCACAAAGAGCCGGTGCCAGGTAGCTGCGTACTGGTGACGCAAGAGGGCACGCGGCCGCTATTGGTGGAGATTCAAGCCTTGGTAGATGATGCACATTCACCTCAGCCCAAGCGCTTGGCTGTAGGGGTGGAGCAAAACCGCTTGGCTTTGCTGCTGGCGGTGTTGCATCGCCATGCGGGGATTGCTGCATTTGATCAAGATGTGTTTATTAACGCGGTAGGCGGCGTGCGGATCGCCGAGCCTGCGGCAGATTTGGCGGTTTTACTGGCGATTGTGTCCTCTCTCAAAAACCGGCCCTTGCCAGAAAAGCTAGTGGTGTTTGGTGAGGTGGGGCTGGCTGGTGAAGTGAGGCCAGTGCAGCGTGGGCAGGAGCGCCTGCGTGAGGCGGCAAAGCTGGGCTTTACCCATGCAATTATCCCTAAGGGTAATCGTCCGCGCCAAGCGATTGAAGGAATGACAGTAACGCTGGTTGAGCGTTTGGATGAAGCCGTTAGCGCGGCAATGTAAGTTTTCTAGTACAATGGGCTTGAAAAATAAGCGTACGCCCACATCAATAAAACATTGCTGGCTGCTTCATCCTTCGTCTAGGATTCGTTGAGCCAATCGATTACCCCCATGCTGGAGATTTAATATGAGTGAACATATCGCACAGGTAACAGATGCCACTTTTGATGCTGAGGTTTTACAAGCACAAGGCCCTGTTTTGGTTGATTACTGGGCTGAGTGGTGCGGTCCGTGCAAAATGATTACTCCTATTTTGGAAGAAGTGGGTGCTGAGTACGCAGGTCGTTTGAAAGTTGCTAAGCTTAATATCGATGATAACCAAGCTACGCCACCTAAGTACGGCATCCGTGGTATCCCTACATTAATGTTGTTTGTGAACGGTGAAGTAAAGGCAACTAAGGTTGGTGCGTTGTCAAAATCACAATTAACCGCATTTCTTGATAGTAATATTTGACAGTACTGGTTAAACCCGTATAGGCTTCTATGTATTCAACTGGGCCAGCCGGATATTCTTTTCGGCCCGTCCAGTCTATTATCTAATTTTCCCTTCCCGATTTATTCAAGCGCGCCCTCCTATGCACCTGTCTGATTTAAAACACCTCCACGTTTCCGAACTTGTTGATATGGCTACGTCTTGCGAGATTGACGGTGCAAACCGGCTGCGTAAGCAAGATCTCGTTTTTGCCATATTGAAAACTAAAGCCAAGAAAGGCGAAAACATTTATGGCGATGGAACGCTAGAAGTGTTGCCTGATGGTTTTGGGTTTTTGCGAAGCCCCGATACCTCGTATTTAGCTGGTCCTGACGATATTTACGTTAGCCCTAGCCAAATTCGTCGCTTTAATCTGCATACTGGTGACACGATTGACGGCGAAATTCGAACGCCTAAAGATGGCGAGCGCTATTTTGCTCTGGTTAAAGTCGATAAAGTAAATGGTGAGTCGCCAGAAAATGCCAAGCATAAAATTTTATTCGAAAATTTAACGCCGTTATTCCCGAATAAGCGCTTGCATCTTGAGCGTGATATTCGCGCCGAAGAAAACATCACCGGCCGCATCATTGATTTGATCGCACCTATCGGTAAAGGCCAGCGCGCACTGTTAGTTGCGCCGCCAAAAACCGGTAAAACCGTGATGTTGCAGCACATCGCCCATGCTATCAGTGCCAATCACCCTGAAGTAATGCTGATTGTCTTGCTGATTGACGAGCGCCCTGAAGAAGTGACCGAAATGCAGCGCTCCGTGAAGGGTGAAGTGGTTTCTTCGACCTTTGACGAGCCAGCAACACGCCACGTACAAGTGGCAGAAATGGTGATCGAAAAAGCCAAGCGCCTCGTTGAGCATAAAAAAGACGTGGTGATTCTGTTAGATTCGATTACTCGTTTAGCCCGTGCCTACAATACCGTTGTGCCTGCTTCAGGCAAGGTACTAACGGGGGGTGTGGATGCAAATGCCTTGCAGCGCCCTAAGCGCTTCTTTGGCGCCGCGCGTAATATTGAAGAGGGTGGTAGCTTAACCATTATTGCAACGGCACTGATCGATACCGGTAGCCGTATGGATGATGTGATTTACGAAGAATTCAAGGGTACGGGTAATAATGAAATCCACCTTGATCGTCGTATGGCAGAAAAACGCACTTATCCAGCACTCAATGTTAATCGCTCCGGTACACGTCGCGAAGAATTGCTAATTCAGCAAGATCAATTGCAAAAAATTTGGGTTCTGCGCAAATTACTTTATCCAATGGATGATTTGGATGCGATGGAATTCTTGTTAGATAAAATCAAAGGCACCAAAAATAATATGGATTTCTTTGATTCGATGCGTCGATAATTACAAAAGCGCAGCTTGTTCAAATTGCGCTTTTGTGCGATCATCTCGTTTTTATGGCTAGTGTTGGCACAACCCCAGCACGCTAACAAGGGAAGTTAAAATGAAAGACGGCATTCACCCAGAATATAAAGAAGTGGTATTCCACGACACAGCTGCTGATTTTAAATTTATCAGCCGTTCTACTCTGACTGCTAAACAAACTATCGTTTGGACAGATGGTAAAGAGTACCCGCTGGTTAAGTTGGATATCTCTTCAGAATCACACCCGTTCTACACCGGTAAGCAAAAGATTGTGGACACTGCCGGTCGCATCGACAAGTTCCGTCAAAAATACAGCATGTACGGCAGCAAGGAATAATTGTTCCTGCGCAGTATCTGAAAAAGGCAGCCACGCGCTGCCTTTTTTGCATTTAAAAAATAGTTTTCAAAAATCCGGCCAAAACAACCGGACTATCGTGGGCTCTGGGTAAACACCATGCTGACTTATATTCCTCCTGCAGATCGGGAGCCCCTGCCTGTTGGGGCAGAAAAGCCTTGGCTATTGCTACTTCTTTGTTTGGTTTGGCTTGTGCCAGGTTTGATTGGCCATGATCCTTGGAAACCTGATGAAGTTGAAACTGCTGCAGTGATTCAGCAGTTTATGCATGGCACTTACTGGTCTATTCCACAATTTGCAGGACAGCCTTATTTAGAAAGCGCTCCTTTGTATTATTGGACCGCCGCCTTGTTTGCTTGGCCTTTACAAAACCTAGGGATGGCCGTGCACGATGCAGCTCGGTTAACGACGGGTATTTGGATGGCACTCGCATTGTGGGGGCTAGGTTTGGTAGGGCGGGAGCTTTATGGCCGCCGCTATGGCCGAGTTGCTGTGATTACCATGATTGGTTGTATTGGTTTGATTATTTGGGGGCATCATCTTTCCCCTCAGGTTTTGGTGTTAGCAGGGTTTTCTTGGCATGCCTATGGTCTTGCCTATGCATTGCGTCAGCCGCTTAGGGCTGGGTTTATCTTAGGACTAGCATGGTTGCTATTATTGCTTGGGGGGAATTGGGCCGAATTTATATTGGCATTCAGTTCTGCTTTGGTTTTATTTTTATTTAAACCTTGGCGCAGCACGTCCTATGCGGTGAGTTTGTTGTGCGCTTTAGTGATTGCTGTGCCTCTGAGTGCAATTTGGCCGATTGATCTTTATCAGCATGCACGGCCTGTATTTGATTTGTGGCTAGGCCAATATGCTTTGGGGCCGTTTGGTGGTTTGACTAATTTCAAAGCATTTCATGCTTTTGGTTTTTTCTTTTCTATTGCACTGTGGTTTGCATGGCCAGCATTACCCTTGGCGATGTGGGGGCTATGGGCAAATCGTCATCAGCTAAGCCAGCCTAAGATGTTGTTGCCAAGTGTTTTGCTGCTTATGCATGTGCTTTGGTTTGTGATGGCGGGGGACGCACGTGAATCACATGCCTTGATTGTGTTATTGCCCCTCTCTATTTTGGCCGCGAGTGGGGTGGATGATTTGCGCCGTGGCGCAGCTCAAGCGCTTAACTGGTTTGGTTTGATGACTTTTGGCCTCTTTACTGGGCTGTTGTGGCTAGGATGGCTTGCCGTGCATACGGGAGTGCCAACCGGCATGGCTAGAACGCTGCGGGAGGCGAGCCCCGCTTATCAAGCACAGTGGAGCTGGCTAGGAATTGTGTTTGCGCTTTGCTTAACAGGAATATGGGGTCTTGTCATTGCTCGTAAACGTCCGCCAGGACGTTTGGCAGTAACCAATTGGGCTTGTGGTGTGACCTTGATTTGGGGAGTGTTAATTAGCCTCTGGCAACCATGGCTAGATGCATCAAAAAGCTATCGCGCTGTATCTTATTCATTACGAGATGCCATGCAAGGGCAAACCTCCTGCATTGATGGGCGTCATATTTCATCGGCACCACTGGCTTCTTTTGAGTATTTTGCAGGTATTACCCTAAGGCAGGGGAGCAGGGCCGAAGCTTGCCGTTTACGGATGAGTGTGGGTGGAGAGCCCTTGGGTAGTACGGTGTTATGGCGTGGCAATCGTGCAGGTGAGCAAAAAGAGTCCTTCGCCCTGATCGAGGTTCCGCTGTAAAAAAGGATCGTTTACTTAAATGTAAACGATCCTTTTTTACATCTACTGCATCATCGCTGGATGATTTTATTTTATATTTAAGTTAGCCGTTTTTTTAGCTGCATGAGCCGCTGTATCTTCTATAACCTTACGGCGCACATAAAAAAACCTGATTATGTCTCTTGCTCAGGAGCCCTTGATTTAGCCATTCGCGCGGCGTAAAGTGAACGAACGTTCTTCTTTGCGGAGGTGGATCATGCCCATCAATGGCATCCAGATGCAAAAAGGCTTGTCTTTGCCTGAGTTC
>NZ_JANXSO010000176.1 GCF_025352645.1 Iodobacter sp.
AGACATCACCGAGTACATCGCTGGCTTTTACAACTGTGTGCGTTTGCACTCGGCCAGGGGCAATTTACCGCCAATGATTTATGAACGAGAAATGGCAGTAAAAACACCGATCGTGGTGTCTGAAAATACTTGACCACTACAGGCATCAAAGAAACCCCGCCCGCTTGTTCCTCGCTTCGGCGTGTTTCAAGGGGACTCTAAAGCCCTGTGCTAAGAGCGCGGTCATTTGGGTTTTTTTGTTGTTTGCTAAAAAAATTTACTCAGCGTTCATGCGGTTTATCCGCCCTACGAAGTATCAATTGAATAAACAAAACACCCTGATAAGGACTATTTTATGAATCCAGCAATGTGGATCAGCAAGACCGGTATTCAGGCGCAAGACGCTAAGCTTAATGCGATTGCTAATAACTTAGCCAACGTGAACACCGTTGGTTTTAAGCGCGACCGTATGGTGTTTGAAGATTTGTTTTATCAGGTAGAGCGCCAGCCTGGCGCTAAGGTTGATCAGAACAACGCCGCGCCTTCGGGCGTGCAGCTGGGCAACGGTACTCGCCTAGCGGGTACGCAAAAAGTGTTTACTACCGGCTCGGTAATGACTTCTAGCCAGCCGCTAGATGTAGCCATTATGGGCAGCGGTTTTTTACAAGTAGAAATGGCCAATGGCGAAACCGGCTATACCCGCGCAGGCCAGCTGCAGCTTAATTCTGAAGGCCGAATTGTCAACGCGCAGGGCGTGCCGCTCTCGCCAGAAATCACTGTTCCTAAAGAAGCCACATCGGTGACGATTGCAGAAAATGGCTTGGTTTCGGTCACGGTGGCGGGTAGTAATGCACCGCAAGAAGTGGGCCAAATTACCTTGGCAAACTTTGTAAATCCAACGGGTTTACTGGCCTTGGGCAGCAATTTATTTCAAGAAACCGCAGCCAGCGGCGCACCAACTTTAGGCAATCCAGGTGAAAGTTCGCTTGGCAAGCTAAAGCAAGGCTCCTTGGAAGGCTCCAATGTGCAAGTGGTTGAAGAAATGGTTGATATGATTTCGGCACAGCGCACTTACGAGATGAATACCAAGGTGCTTTCTGCTGCCGACAATATGATGCAATACCTAGCGCAGTCTGTGAGATGAAATCAGTCTTTTTGATGTTGCTGGTCAGTCTGTTGAGCGCTTGTGTAAGCAACCCTTTGGCCGAAGCGCCAGAGCAAGATCCACCAGTGCCGGTGATTATTCCTCCAGCGGCCAAGGCTAAATCGGGCGGGGTGTTTACTGCTGACACGGCCAGCTCTTGGTTGGCGGATAGCCGCGCGTTTCGCGCAGGGGATCTGCTCACCGTGGTCTTGCAAGAAACCACGCAGGCAAGCAAAAAAGCCGGTACCAATTTTGATAAAAGCAGTGGTGTAGATATCAAGCCGACTATCTTGGGCGCATCCAGTTACGCCACCAATGTGGGCGTGCAAGCTAAGCGCGATTTTGCTGGCTCGTCTTCTAGTACTCAGCAAAATATGCTGAGCGGCGCTATTACCGTGGTGGTAGAGAAAGTGCTGCCCAATGGTTTGTTGCTGATCCGTGGTGAAAAACAACTCTCGCTGAATCAAGGAGAAGAAGCGATTCGTTTGGTGGGCTATGTGCGCAGCGACGATATCGACAGCGACAACCGTGTGATGTCGCCCCGCGTCGCCAATGCCAGAATCAGCTATTCAGGCAAGGGCGCATTAAATGATGTGAATACCGCAGGCTGGCTGACTCGTTTATTTAACAGCCCGTGGATGCCGTTTTGATTTTGTAGGGTGTTATGCAAGAAAACCCAAATCTTGAAACACGGAGGGCACAGAGAACACGGAGTTTCACGGAGAAAAACAGAGGATAAGAGTTGTTTTAATAGGCTTTAAGTATTTTCAAACTCAGAAATCTGAATCTTTATCTCGGCTAGTTGCATAGGGCTTAAATCCCCCCTTGAAGCACGCCGAAACGAGGAATAAGCGGATCGGGGTTTCGGAAAAGGGGTAGCGAGGCAGCGAGCGAGCAGCCTTTTTCGCCGAGCCGATTATCCGCAGTGAGGGGATTTCGTGCTGGTTGGGGCGGCCTTCTTTTGGTTCTTTTCTTGGCCGTT
>NZ_JANXSO010000011.1 GCF_025352645.1 Iodobacter sp.
ATTTACGCGGTGTTCAAGCTAGAAAGCTTAAAGATCAAGCACAAAGCTAACCACTTTGCGCTACGCGCCAAGCTCTATATCAAAGCAACCCAGCAGGCCTTGGTGGAACTACAAAACCTGCGGGCTGCGTAACATCAGTTACTATAATGTAAACTGCGCTTTTTAGCCGATTTTTGCCTAGTCTGCCCTTCGCTCGCTACGGCGAGCTAAGGGATTTTAACGAGCGAAATAATTTATGAAAAACATAGCAATTCTGGGTGGTCGTCTGATTGATCCACTGCATAACACGGACCAAATTGCCGATTTATATCTTGCTGATGGCAAAATTGTTGGCGTGGGCGCGGCCCCCGCTGGCTATGTCAGCGATGAAACCATCGATGCCCAGGGCTTATTAGTCAGCCCTGGTTTAGTCGATTTAGCTGCTCGCCTGCGCGAGCCAGGCTTTGAATATAAAGCCACCTTGGCATCAGAAATGGCTGCCGCCGTGGCCGGTGGTGTGACGAGCATTATGTGCCCACCGGATACCGATCCGCCGCTGGATGAGCCAAGCCTTGTTACCATGTTGCGTCAGCGGGCAAAAAACCTCGACCTAGCGCGTCTTTATCCTGTCGGTGCTTTAAGCCGCCAGCTTAAAGGCCGTGAGCTAACCGATATGGCTGAGCTGCGTGATGCAGGCTGCGTAGCGTTTTCTCAGGGCGATCAGGCGGTTGGCGATTTACAGATTTTGTATCGGGCCATGCAATACGCCGCCACGTTTAATGTGGCTTTGCGCTTGCTGCCGCAAGAAGCGGATTTAAACGCGGGTGTGGCGCATGACGGCGATTACGCAACACGTATGGGCTTGGTGGGTATTCCGGTGCTGGCCGAAACCGTGGCGATTTCTAATATTTTGCTACTGATGAAAGAAACCGGCGCACGCGTGCATTTGTGTCGTCTTTCATCGATGGCAGGGCTAGATTTGGTGCGCACGGCTAAAAAGCAGGGCCTGCCAGTGACATGTGATGTCAGCATCAACCATATTCATCTGGCGGATGTGGATATTGGCTTTTTTGACAGCAATTACCGCTTTGATCCGCCGCTACGTTCTGTACGTGATCGCGATGCGATTGTGGCGGCTTTGGCGGATGGCACGATCGATGCGATTTGCTCTGATCATAGCCCTATCGATGATGATGGCAAGCTACTGCCTTTTGCTGAGGCAGAGCCGGGTGCTACCGGCCTAGAGCTGCTGTTGCCGCTGACCCTTGCATGGGCTGCGCGTCAGCATATCCCTCTGTCACAAGCCTTGGCTAAAATCAGCGCTGTACCGGCCAAAATGTTGGGTTTTGATGCTGGGCTGGCCGTGGGAAACCGCGCAGATTTAGTTATTTTTGATCCAGAGGCCCATTGGCAAGTCACGCCAGCGGCTTTAAAAAGCCAAGGCAAGAACACGCCGTTTGTGGGAATGGAGATGAAGGGGCGAGTGATGCATACCTTGGTGAAGGGCAAACGGGTGTACCAATTTAGCGCGTAGGGGATATCAACAGGCCTGAGCCGCTTGGTTTATCTTGGCGCTCAGGCTATACTTTTGCTTATTAAAACGATCGTTTAATTCTTGCTTTGGAGAACAACAATGTCTGATCTCGATTCCCTGTTTCAAATTGCGCAAGATGATGTGGTTAAACTGAACGATGCGCCCGATGTGGCAACTAAGCTCAAGCTATATTCTTTGTTTAAACAAGCTGCAGAAGGTGATGCGAGCGGTGATCGTCCATCGGCCATTCAATTTGTAGCTCGTGCTAAATTTGATGCTTGGTCAGAGCTCAAAGGCATGACGGCTGATGCAGCTAAGCAAGCCTATATTGATTTAGTCACTGAATTAAAAGCCAACGACGAATAAAAATAGGCTTGGCGTGATTTGCGCTGAGTAAACAAAGCCCAACATTTTTTATAGAATTGTTGGGCTTTGTTTTGCTTAGCGGCATGTTACTTATTTATTCAAATGATAATTTGTGATTGTTTCTAAGTAATTCTTCAAATTCATTTGCAGCAATTGGCCGGCTAAATAAATAACCTTGTATGGATGCAATGGGGGTTTGTTTTAAGAAAGCCAGCTGTTCTCGGGTTTCAACTCCTTCTGCCAATACCTCCATTCCCAATGTTTGCCCTAAGCCAATAATCGCTAAAACAATCGCCGCATCATTTGAGTTTTGGCAAGCATCTTGCACGAAACTTTGATCAATCTTTAATTTGCTAAAAGCAAAGCGTTTTAGATAGCTAAGGTTGGAATAGCCGGTGCCAAAATCATCGAGTGAAAGCCTAACGCCTATTGCTTTAATACCACGCAAGGTATTCATCACTAGCTCCAGCTCTTGCATAATAACCGATTCAGTGACTTCTAATTCCAAGTACGCCGCATCAAGCTTTGCATCATTTAAAGCGTTTTTAACTAACTCAAGAAAGTTAGCTTGATGCAGCTGATGGGGGGATAAATTAACCGCCATATTAATGGCAGGCAACCCTGCTTTTTGCCATGCTGCAGCTTGTTGGCAGGCAGTCTGTAATACCCAATTACCAATTGGAATAATTAAACGGCTTTCTTCTGCAATAGGAATAAATTTGCTAGGTTGAATAAGCCCATGCTTAGGGTGATTCCAGCGAATTAATGCTTCTGCGCCAATAATATGGCCATCTTCCAAGCTGACTTGCGGTTGGTAGTACAAAATAAATTCATTATTAAGTAAGCCGGTGCGCATACTGGTTTCTAATTCTAGCCTTTCAGAAGCACGAGCATTCATTTCTGGGGTGAAATATTGAAAATTATTACGCCCCTGTGCTTTGGCTTGATACATGGCCACATCGGCATTACGAATTAAAATATCCGCCGTTGTGCCATCTTCTGGGTAAATGCTAATGCCAATTGAACTGGAGGTCGAGAAACTACCTGCTTCTAATTCAAAAGCGTGGGTAAAGGAGGCTAAAACAGCTTCTGCAACAGAGCTAGCCATTAAGGCATGCGATATATTGGTTAACACTATGACAAACTCATCGCCGCCTAAACGCGCCAAAATATCGCCAGGGCCAATTAGTTTTTTAAATCGTTCGGCTACTTGTGCTAAAACTGAATCACCGGCGGCGTGGCCTAGTGAATCATTAATGGTTTTAAACCGATCTAAATCTAAAAAGAATACGGCTAAGTTTTTTTGATCGCGCTGGGCAGACGCCAGCGCAAGGCGCAACTCATCTCTCAGTAAATTGCGATTAGCTAGCCCTGTTACAGAATCAAAATTGGCGAGTTCAATAATGCGCTCTTGTGCTTCTTTGCGCTCGGTAATGTCGGTCATGGTGCCAATGAGCCGAGTTGGCTTGCCATTAGGATCAAACAATACAAATTTGCCGCGTGATTGAAACCATCGATATTCGCCACTGGCTGTTTTACGCCGATATTCAGTAATAAATTGGCTGCTTTCACCGCTTAAATATTGTTGAAACTGGGTGGTGGCTAATTTTTTATCTGCGGGATGAACTTGCTCTTGCCATTTGTTAAAGCTTTCTTCTCCAGGAACAAAGCCCAATAATCGATCGTACTCTGGGCTAGTAATGGCGGGCAGTTTCCCTACAATCGGCATATCAAATAGGCCGGTATTTGATGCTTCTAGTGCAAGACGTAGCTGCTGCTCACTTTTGATAATGGCGAGCTCTGCAAGGCGGCGCTCAGAGATATCCCGCACTACCGCGCAGTTATATTCTAAGTTTTTAAATACAATAAAATTTGAATTCACTTCGGTGGGGATGTTTTCGCCACTTTTGGTAGTGAGTGATATTTCATCTCTTAGGTGTTGTTGCTCTTTTAATTTTTGCCAAAATTTGGGCCAATGATGAGTGTTGAATTTTGGATTGATGTCTTGTAATCGCATAGTTAGCAATTCAACTTCGCTATAGCCTAGGCGAGTACATGCCGTGGTATTGGCGTAGCGTATCCTTCCGCTGGAATCTAGCCAAACGGCCATATCCGCACCGTGCTCTACGGCTACTCTGGTGAGGTAAAGATCTGCTTCTGTTTTTTCTATACGCGCTAATTGGCGAAATACAAAAATTAGTAATAGCGCGCCACTACAAAGCATTAATAGAGTGATGCCCACATTTAGCAGGCTTTCATTACGCCAGTGTTGTAGTACCTCATCACGATCAATTCCAACTGAAATACCCAATTGCCATTGGCTTAAATAGCGCCAGCCAAAGAGGCGGCTTAAATGATCGATATGGCTGTATTCGGTAAAGATGCCGCTCTTTTTTTTGGCAAAGGCTTGGCTAAAAAAAGGCTTATTAGAAATATCTCGGCCAATATCGTGGTCATCTTTTGGAAAGCGAGCGAGGGAGATGCCATCTTGGCGAAATAAACGAATAATGAAGCCTTTTCTTTGACTGAGAGAGGAATAAAATTTCTCGAAATAATCCGGTTTAATCCCTGCTATTAAAACACCATCAAATTGCCCATCGGGCAAGGTTAGCGCTTTAACTAGGGGAATAATATCAAGGTTTCCGCTGGGATCCAGTTGCTGTTCGGCAATATAAAACTTGGCCTGTGGCTGGGATTTGGGAATGCTAAATGCCAAGGTTTGATCAATATCATGGGCAGGTGCTGGGTGCTGCAAGTTAGACGCGGCAAGCTCGCCATTAGCATAGGCGCTGGCAAAAGTGCTGAGTTGTGGGTGATGATTTAGTTGGCGGTTAAATAGGGCGTAAAGACAAGGCTCATTTTTGGCAGCAAAGCAGGCTTGGAAAACTTCATTTTGTTGCAGAGCGCTAAGGGCATTTAGGCTGCTTTCCATGGTACGGCTTAAATGCTCATCAATTGCGAGGGCAATGGTGAGCATTTCTTTTTCAGCGCTGGTTAGGCTTTCTTGATAATCGCGATAAATAGAGCTACTTATCGCTGCGAGGGTAAAGATAAATATGCAGGTGGAAAGCACAATTAACAGTTTACGAATCTGCACAAAGGAGTGTTGGCTGTCATGCGATGTAGCGGGTTGATGAAGCACACGATCTCCTTTTTAAAGTGATTTAATCGCAAATAATCTGCGTACCGGCGCGGATTATCCCATTGAGCCAATCTGCTTCAATGTAATGTGATCTACTTAATATAGTGAATCGATGGCTGATTAGGGATTAACTTTTTGGGGGGGGCTGAGTATGCCCCCACTGGGAATGGGGGCTAAATATGAGGTGTGTATTTAATGGCTTAGCATGCTAGGGAGCTGATGCTCGCCACTGATTCTGCTTGCGGCAAGCTGGGCACTTTGCCGATCTGGATAAGGCCCAAGCCGAACACGATGCAAAGAGCCTATGCTTTGAATCAGTAATTTATTTGCATCACTATCGAGCTGGCTGGATAGATGATCACGAAAACTCTCTGCATTGGCTAAGGAGCCAAATGCGCCGAGCTGCAAATAAACTGAGCCATTGCCGCTGTCTGCCAAGGGGATCGCTTTGGCTGGGCTGATTTGGGCGTTGGTCACGGGTTTTACGGCCGCTGCAACGGCGCTTGGGGTGTCGGTAGCGAGCAGGCTTTCTACCGTTACCTCGGCGCTACCATCCATGGTGTAGCCTAGGCGGCAGGCGGCTAGAAAAGATAAATCCATCACTCTGCCATGCAAAAATGGGCCTCTATCATTGACGCGCACAATAATGCTGCGGCCATTTTTTACATTGGTGACGCGGGCATAAGATGGGATAGGCAGGGTGGGATGCGCTGCGGTGATGGCGAACATATCGTAAATTTCGCCGGTCGAGGTTTTTTGCCCGTGAAATTTTCTGCCATACCAAGAGGCGGTGCCTTGTTGTTTTAACTCGCCTGGGCGAGGCAGAGGCGTGAAATTTTGCCCGAGCACAGTATAGGGATTATTGGCCCAGCGATGCAGTGGCTCCCAGCGAGGAAGAGGCTCAGGTATCTGATCAATTCCTGATGGGAATGAATCCATCGGGCCATCGTCTTTATAAAAAGCCCCACTGCCTTTAGCAGTGTAATTACAGCTGTATTGCGCGGGTGTGGTTGCGCCAGGAGTTGTGGGCTTGCTCGGCAATGGTTTACTTGGCGGCTGTGGTGTGGTGGAACACGCCGCGAGCAGTAAGGCCGCAATCAGCGCGGAATAATTTGTATGCTTCATGATTTCATCAACTTACGATCACCTTGAACACTCATTAAAAGGCCAAAGCCAGTGAGAAGCGATACCATCGATGTGCCACCATAAGACATCAGCGGGAGAGGCACACCAACCACCGGCAAGATGCCAGAAACCATACCCATATTGACAAAAGCATAGGTAAAGAAGGTAAGAGTAATTGCCCCTGCAAGCAGTCTGCCAAATAAAGTGGAGGCATTGTTGGCAATCACCAAGCCTCGGCCAATGAGTAGTAAATATAAAACTAATAAAATGGCATTGCCTAAGAGGCCAAATTCCTCGCCAAATACGGCAAAGATAAAGTCGGTTGTGCGCTCAGGAATAAAATCTAAATGGGTTTGTGTGCCGTTCAGCCAGCCTTTACCAAAAATACCGCCTGAGCCAATCGCGATGGTTCCCTGAATAATGTGATAACCCGCACCCAGCGGATCTTGCATTGGATCGAGCATGGTGGCAACACGGCGGCATTGGTATTCGTGCAGTATCTGCACACAAGAGTTCCAGTGCATAACCACATAAGCTAAGCCCCCACCCGCTGCACCCATCAGCCCAATAAACTTCCAAGAAAGGCCTGCAAAAAATAGTACATAAAAGCCCGATGAGGCAATCAATAAGCTGGTGCCAAGGTCGGGCTGTTTCATAATCAGCCCAACCGGCACAATCATTAGTAATGCGGCAAACAGATAGTGTTTCCAGCGGATACTGGTTTCAAAATGATGGAAATACCAAGCCAGCATCATCGGTAAGGCAAGCTTCATTAGCTCTGATGGTTGGATTTTTGTGACGCCAATATGCAGCCATCGCCGCGCGCCGTGGCTGATATCACCAAATAGCGCTACGGCAATCAGCAGCAGCAAGCCGACGATGTAGGCAGGAACGGCCAGCCGGATCAGCGTTTGTTGCGAGGTGTTCGCTACTAGCCACATCACCGTTAGAGCAATGCCCATAAAGGTGACTTTATTGATGATCATGTCCATGTCACGGTTGGATGCTGAAAACAGCAGCACCGTGGAGAGCAGCAACACCAAACAGGTAAAAAGCAGCAGCCAAGGATCAATAGGCCGGATAAAGCGAGTCCATAGATGTTTAATCACCCACGATCTCCTCAGTCATGGCGTTACTTGCGCTTGAAGCGACACCGCTAATTTTAGGGGCAGTAGGCAGCTTACCGTTTAAGTAGTAATCGAGTGCTTGCCTTGCGATGGGGGCTGCTGCTTGCGCGCCAAAGCCACCGTTTTCTACGATGACGGCGAGTGCAATGGTGGGATTCTCTGCGGGGGCAAACACAATAAACCAAGAGTGATCACGTAGGCGCTCGCTAATGTTTTTATTATATTTGCTGCCTTTTAAGCTATAAACCTGCGCCGTACCGGTTTTGCCTGCTGCAATATAATTGGCGCCAGCAAAGGTGCGTGCGCCCGTGCCTTCCCTAATTACCCCTACCATGCCGCGAATAACGCGTTCGGTGTTTTCTTTTTTCCATGTCATTGTGCGCACCGGCTGCGGCTCGACCATTTTAACGATGCCAGTAATTGGATCAATAATTTTGCTTACGGCATGCGGGCGAAACATCACGCCACGATTCGCTAAGGTGGCGGTAGCGTGTGCCATTTGCATCGGGGTATAGCTGTTATAGCCTTGGCCAATACCGATAGAAACGGTTTCGCCTGAATACCATTTCTGCGTAGCAGGCGTTTTAAAGCGTTTTTTCTTCCACTCAGGGCTAGGCAAAATGCCCGCGCGCTCACCATTTAAATCAACCCCCGTTTGGCTGCCAAAATCGAGTGTTTTCATAAACTTGGCGATATTGTCGATGCCCATTTGCACGGCGAGTTGATAAAAATAAGTATCACTCGAAACAATAATAGAGCGATCAAAATTCATCGAGCCATAGCCGCCCGCATGCGAATCGCGAAACTTATTATTGCCATACATAAAGTAACCTGGGTCACTGATTGTTTGCCGTGTTAATGGAAAATCGCCTTCCAGCGCAGCCATAGCCATAAAGGGCTTAAAGGTTGAGCCTGGTGGGTATTCGCCACGAATCGCCCGGTTAAGTAAGGGCTTATCTAACGAGGTATTGAGCTCATTCCAGCTTAAGGGATCAATCCCATCCACAAATAAATTTGGATCAAAGCCTGGTTTGGAAACCATGGCTAGCAGGCCACCGGTTCTAGGATCGATGGCCACGAGCGAGCCACGGCGTTTGTCGAATAGATCTTCGACAACTTGCTGTAGCTTAATATCCACCGATAGGGTGAGATCACTGCCTGGAATAGGCGGGGTGCGGCGCAAAGTGCGCACGGCGCGGCCACCAGAATCAATTTCTACTTCTTCAAACCCCGTTTTGCCATGTAATTGCTGCTCATAGCTTTGCTCAATACCAATCTTGCCCAAATGATCGGTGCCACGATAATTAGCCAGCACCCCATCTTCATCAAGTTGCTCTAAGTCTTTGGTATTGATTCGGCCGATATAGCCAATTAAATGGCTGGCAATTTCGCCTAGTGGATAATGCCTAAATAAACGCGCCTTTATTTCTACACCGGGAAAGCGGTAGCTATTGGCGGCAAAACGGGCCACTTCTTCATCGCTTAAACGAGTGCGAATCGGCAGCGTTTCAAAATCTTTGGTTTCTTCGCGTAGTTTTTTAAAGCGGCGTTTATCTTTCGCTGTGATTTCAACAATGCTAGAAAGCCGCTCAATTGTTTCGTCTAAATTAGCTTGTTTAGATGGCGTAATTTCTAAGGTATAGGCAGAAAAATTATGCGCCAAAATAACGCCATTTTTATCTCTAATAATGCCGCGTGATGGGGGGATAGGCACGAGCGAAATACGATTCTGCTCGGCCAGAGTCATATATTTATCGTGCTGAACCGCTTGTAGCCAAAAAAAACGGCCAAATAACAGGGTAAATAAAGATAAAACAAAAAGGGCTGCCGCGATGATGCGCAGCTGGAAAGCATAGCGCTCTCGGTGCTGGTTTTTAATCTCACCTTGGCTCATAGTTCGTCAGTCGTCGGTCTGCGTTGATGGGAGAGCAGAATATTAGAAAGAGGCGGCCAGATAAAGGCCGCAACAAAGCAGCCTGCAAAATAAGCCCAGCCTGGGAAAGGTGCGCCCATCAGCATGCGTAAGCTCAGCATTAAAACTTGTCCTGCCAGCATTAAGGCTAAGGCGACAAAGGCTTGCTGCCAAAAGGGGAATACGGCTAATTGGCGCTGGCGAGCTAGGGTTAAATAAGCGATGACGGTATAGGCAAACGCGTGTTGCCCAAGAACATTGCCATCGGCCACATCCATGAGCAGCCCTAAGCAAAAAGCCCAGCCCACACCAATACGGCGCGGTTGATTGAGAGTCCAATAGATAATAAATAGCGCTACAAAATCAGGCGCAAAGCCGATTAAGCCCGCTTGCCATGGCAAGAGATTAACGCTTAAAGAAAGGACAAAAGTAAGCAGAATAAAGCTGCTACTAACGGGGCGCAGCAATTGGCGTGAAATAGGCATTAGCGACCTTTCTTTTTCTTAGAAGTGGCAACTTCTGAGCCGTTGCTTGGATAGGGTGCTGTGGCCTGATGTGCTTCTAATATCAATAAGAAACGATGCTGATCAATCCCTGCCAGTGGGGTGCAATAGATTCGTGCAAAGGCATTGCCAGTATTGCGTTCAATTTTAAGCACTTTGGCAACGGGCAATCCTGCTGGATATAAACCATCAATGCCAGAGGTAATCAGTGTATCGCCTTCTTTGATCTCTGAATTAGATGACATATTGCGGATTTCTAGTGGTAAACCTCGGCCCATGCCATAAATGACCGTGCGTAATTGATTGCGCTCAATTTGCACCGGCACCATATGGTTGCGATCAGAAATAAGTCTGATCTCACTGGTCATGGGTTGGACGCGTACCACTTGGCCAACCACGCCGCTAGCGTCGACGGCAATTTGCCCTTCGCTAATCTTAGCGCGCTCGCCACGATCGACAATGAGCTTTGCACTAAATGGGTCGCGCCCGTTATAGAGGATTTCTGCCAATTGACTTGGCTGGCTAGCTTGAAAAGCATTGAGCTGTTTTAGCCGAGCATTTTCAGCTTCTAATGCTTTTAACTTCATTGCGTTTACGCTGGCCACTAATTGCGCATCGTGCAGCTTACGATTTTCACCAAGTAATTCCGCTTGCCTTGATAAAAAGGTACTGGTGTCTTTGACAAACTCAAAAGGCGCGGTCACTAGCCATTGCAGAGGATAGAGTAAGACGGAAAGTTGTTGGCGTACTGGTCCAAGCATTTGATAGTTGGCATCCCCTACGATCAAACAAATCGACAGGGTAGAAAACAGGAAAAACCGCGTCAGCGGTTTTGGTCCCTGCTTAAAAAAGGCGGGCTGAGAGGCTTGCATGAAAGAAGGCCAGTGATTCTTAAAGTGAAGTTTCTATAGGGTGGGTTACGCCCAGAATAAACTGGGCACAACCCACCCTAAGACTTTCATACCAATAAAGGGGGCGATACTTCCGTTGTGTGTGCTTATCACTTAATCGTAAGTGAAAATGCTACCCGCTTTATCCAGTTTTTCTAGCGCCTTACCAGAGCCACGCACTACGCAAGTCAGTGGATCTTCTGCAACAAATACCGGCAAGCCAGTTTCTTCCATCAAGAGGCGGTCTAGATCGCGTAGCAGTGCGCCACCGCCGGTCAGTACCATGCCTTTTTCGGCAATGTCGGCACCCAGCTCTGGTGGGGTTTGTTCTAGCGCTTGTTTTACCGCAGAAACGATCTGGTTGAGTGGCTCGGTGAGTGCTTCTAAGATTTCATTAGAAGAAATAGTGAATGAGCGCGGAATCCCTTCGGCAAGATTGCGACCCTTTACTTCCATCTCACGTACTTCGGCGCCTGGGAAGGCGCTGCCGATACGTTTTTTGATTTCTTCTGCGGTGGCTTCACCAATCAGCATGCCGTAGTTGCGACGAATATAGTTAATGATGGCTTCATCAAACTTATCGCCACCTACGCGTACGCTAGACGCATAAACAATACCGCCCAAGGAAATAACGCCCACTTCGGTGGTACCACCACCGATATCCACCACCATTGAGCCGGTTGCTTCTTCAACCGGCATGCCGGCGCCGATGGCCGCAGCCATTGGTTCTTCAATCAGCTCAACTTTACGTGCACCAGCACCCAGCGCCGATTCACGAATCGCACGGCGCTCAACTTGAGTGGAGCCACATGGCACGCAAATGACGATGCGCGGTGGGGAGGAGAACATGCGGCTTGGGTTCACTTTTTTAATGAACTGCTTCAGCATTTGTTCGGTAATGGTGAAGTCAGCGATCACGCCGTCTTTCATTGGGCGAATTGCATTAATGCTGCCAGGGGTGCGGCCAAGCATTTTTTTGGCTTCTGCACCTACTGCTAAAATTGTTTTTTTGCCAGACGGGCCGCCTTCTTGCTGGATAGCAACTACAGAAGGCTCATCAAGCACAATGCCCTTGCCTTGCATATAAATCAGCGTGTTGGCAGTACCAAGGTCAATGGCGATGTCGTTGGCAAAGTAGCCGGAAAGAAGTCCAAACATTCGGGTCTCGCACTTTAAAATTACATGATTAAAGGTAGGTCGTGGAATCGCCACGGGCTTTAAGGGGTCTGGCTAGATCGTTCAGTCTTTAGTAAGACAATTATTTGGGGCTTGCCAACAAGTAAGGCTAGGCAAAGGCCCTAGTACTCAGGTCTTACTTTAAAATTTGGTGTTCGAGCTAAGCGATGGCATGCTCGGTTATGTTGTTCTTGGTCGTTCTGCTCCTGCTTTAAAGCAAGATTGTTGTTATTTATTTACCCTGCGCTCACAGGTTTTTTTATAGTGCCCCCGCAAAAACAGGCTCACCCTACATAGCTAATATTGCAGGCCACCGGTATTTCTGCCTGCGATAGTAAAAAGGTTCGCTATTTTAAGCATAATTGCAGCATTTGGCGGCAATGTGGGCAGAAAAGTTCCGTGGCACTATGTACCTATAGCCTCGCCACTCTAGCGCACTGACGGGTGGTAGTAATCAAACCCTATATGATACCCTATCGAGTTGACGTTAATAAATGTTTACGGGGTAAATCCGACATGTCCCTGTCTATTGAAGATGTAGCGCGCATCGCCCGCTTGTCCCGCATCGCGGTGACTGGTGATGAATTAGCCGCCACGCAAGGCCAATTAAATCAAATTTTGACTCTGATTGAAGAGATGCGGGCCGTTGATACCAGCGGTATCGAGCCAATGGCCCATGCGCAAGATGTGATGCTGCGTTTGCGCGATGATGTGGCGTGCGAGCCTGATCGCCGCGAGGCATGGCAGGCTGTGGCACCGGCTGTTGAGGCTGGTTTATATCTTGTTCCGCAAGTTATTGAATGAGGCTAGGGTTAACCCCCTCTAAAAAATAATGATAGAAAAATCAGTTAAGCAACTGTCAGCCATGCTGGCAGCAAAAGAAATTTCTGCGGTCGAAATGGCCAGCGACTATCTGGCTCGTGCCAAAGCAATGGCAGATCTCAATGCCTTTATTACTTTGGACGAAGACAAAACCTTGAGCGAGGCGCAAGCCGCAGATGCCATGCTAGCCGATGGCTCGGCCGGGGTATTAACCGGCGTGCCTATTGCGCAAAAAGATATTTTTTGTCAGCAAGGCTGGAAGACCACCTGTGGTTCCAAGATGCTGGATAATTTTGTCTCGCCTTACGACGCCAATGTGATTGAGTTGTGCCGCAAAGCAGGGCTGGTTACCTTGGGCCGCAGCAATATGGATGAGTTTGCGATGGGCTCTTCCAATGAAAACAGCTTTTATGGCGCGGTAAAAAATCCTTGGGATAAAACCGCCGTGCCTGGTGGCTCATCGGGAGGGTCGGCTGCGGCAGTTGCTGCGCGTTTGGCTCCGCTTGCTACGGCAACCGATACTGGTGGATCTATTCGCCAGCCAGCAGCATTTTGCGGCGTAACTGGGATTAAGCCTACTTACGGGATTGTTAGCCGCTTTGGCATGATTGCTTTTGCCAGCTCGCTGGATCAGGGCGGCCCTATCGGTAAAAGCGCCGAAGATTGCGCGCTGCTATTGAATGTGATGGCGGGCTATGACGAGCGTGATTCCACATCGCTGGAGCATGCCAAAGAAGATTACAGCCGCGATTTAAACACCCCGCTGGCGGGTTTAAGAATTGGCGTGCCTAAGGAATATTTTGCAGAAGGGTTAGATAGCGACGTGGCTGCCGCCGTGCTTGCAGCGATTGAAGAGTATAAAAAGCTGGGCGCAAGCATTGTTGAAGTTAGCTTGCCGAATACTAAGCTGTCGATTCCTGCCTATTACGTGATTGCCCCTGCTGAAGCTTCAAGCAATCTAAGCCGCTTTGATGGCGTGCGTTATGGCCACCGCGCTGCGGATTATTCTGGCCTAACTGAAATGTACGAAAAAAGCCGTAGCGAAGGCTTTGGCGCTGAAGTAAAACGCCGCATCCTGACCGGCACTTATGTACTGAGCCACGGTTATTACGATGCTTACTATCTGCAAGCGCAAAAAATCCGCCGCATTATTGCGAATGATTTTCAAGCGGCATTTGAGCATTGTGACCTGATTGCAGGCCCTGTTGCGCCAACGGCTGCTTGGAACTTAGGCGAGAAAAACGCCGATCCAACCGCTATGTATTTAGAAGATATCTACACCTTGGCTGTCAATCTGGCGGGCCTGCCAGGCATGAGCTTACCAGCGGGCTTCGCCGCCAATGGCCGTCCTGTTGGCTTGCAACTGATTGGTAATTATTTCAGTGAGGCCAAAATGCTGAATGCGGCACATCAATTGCAGCAAGTGACTGACTGGCACACCCGTGCCCCAAGCCTATAAACCAGCCTAAGGATTCACAACATGAAATGGGAAGTAGTGATCGGGCTGGAAGTGCATACCCAGCTCTCGACTCAGTCGAAAATTTTCTCCAGAGCCAGCACCGCCTACGGCGCTGAGCCTAATACGCAAACTTCCGTAGTGGACGTGGCCATGCCCGGCGCTTTACCAGTAATGAATCGTGGCGCGGTAGAGCGTGCGATTCAGCTGGGCTTGGCGATCGGCGGCAAAATTAATCGTAAATCGATTTTTGCGCGTAAAAACTATTTCTATCCTGATTTACCTAAGGGCTATCAGATCAGCCAGTTTGAGCTGCCGGTGGTTGAGGGCGGGGTGATTGAGATTCAAGTAGGGGACGTCACTAAAAAGATTAATGTGACGCGCGCTCACTTGGAAGAAGACGCAGGCAAGTCGGTGCATGAAGACTGCAATGGCATGACCGGTATCGATTTAAACCGCGCTGGTACGCCTTTGCTGGAAATCGTTTCCGAGCCAGAAATGCGCTCGGCTGCCGAAGCCGTGGCTTACGCTAAGGCGCTGCATAGCCTTGTGACTTGGATCGGTATTTGCGATGGCAATATGCAGGAAGGTAGTTTCCGTTGCGATGTGAACGTATCGGTGCGCCCAGAAGGCCAAGCAGAATTTGGAACTCGCCGCGAAATTAAAAACTTGAACAGCTTTAAGTTTATGGAACAAGCCATCAAGTTTGAAACGCAGTGGCAAATCGATCAGATCGAAGACGGGCATAAAATTCAGCAAGCAACGATTCTGTTTGACCCAGATAGCGGCGAAACCCGCATGATGCGCAGCAAGGAAGACGCGCATGATTACCGCTATTTCCCAGACCCAGATTTGCCGCCATTGTGTATCTCTGAAGATTGGATTGAGCGTGTTCGTAGTGAAATGACCGAGCTGCCACAGCTGATGCGCGAGCGCTTTAGTACGCAGTATGGCTT
The DNA here is from genome assembly GCF_025352645.1 of Iodobacter sp. Classification (GTDB taxonomy): domain Bacteria; phylum Pseudomonadota; class Gammaproteobacteria; order Burkholderiales; family Chitinibacteraceae; genus Iodobacter. Next base: position 14,989 of record NZ_JANXSO010000011.1, read on the forward strand.
GTCGGCTTATGATGCCAGCACGCTGACTAGCTCTAAAGACATGGCTGTTTATTTTGAAGCCATGGTTGCCGCTGGAGCGGACGCTAAGCTAGCAGCCAACTGGATCATGGGCGATGTATCGGCCACGCTAAATCGTGAAGAAAAATCGATTGGCGATAGCCCTGTTTCTGCCGCAGCTTTGGCTAGCCTAGTTAAACGTGTGATGGATAACACCATCAACAATAAAACCGCTAAAGATGTGCTGAAAAAGATGTGGGAATCGGGTGATTCTGCGGACAGTATTATCGAGCGTGATGGGCTGAAGCAAACCACGGATACAGGCGCAATCGAAGCGATTATCGATGAAGTACTGGCGCTCAATCCCAAGGCTGTTGAGGAATATAAAAGCGGCAAACTCGCTGCGATTAACTCTTTGATGGGCCAGTGTATGAAAGCCAGCAAGGGTAAAGCTAACCCAGCGATGGTGACTGAGATTCTGACTAAGAAGCTAAGCTGATTATTGTTCAGGTCTTAAAAATAGCGAGCCTGCGGGTTCGCTATTTTTTTGCAAAAATGTAGGGCGGGTGAAACCCCAAGCGCGCTAAGCAATTTGCTTTTACATCAACAAACAACGAAAAAACGTAATAACCACGATCTTGGCGTAGGGCTTAAAAGTCCCCTTGAAGCACGCCGAAGCGAGGAATAAGCGGCTCGGGGTTTCGGAAAAGGGGTAGCGAGGCAGCGAGCGAGCAGCCTTTTTCGCCGAGCCGATTATCCGCAGTGAGGGGCCTTCGTGCTGGCCGGGGCGGCCTTCTTTGGCTTCGTTTCTTGGCCGCGCAAGAAAGGAAGGTCCAGCGGGACGCCCGCACCTAAATCAACGTGCCGCAGGCACTAAAAAGATATTTTTGACGTTGCTTAGCGCACATGGGGAGCAACCCGCGTATTGCGCGGGTTTCACCCTCCCTACGAATGATGCGATGCTTGTAAAGCCTCAGCGATCATCAACGTGCTGTATCCTCCCTTTGCTATAACTCGCGCTTTCTCCGTGTTCTGCCTTTAAACTTCATGTTCTCTGTGCCTACAGATTTAAGAGTTTTTCATAAAAATCCGCCTGAAGGTTGTTGCTTAAAAATTAGGCAGGCGTTAGAATGCGCGGCCTTTTACTGCGCCAGCAGACTATGCATATCGGCCCCTATCCCCTTACAAATAATCTGATTGTTGCCCCCATGGCGGGTGTCACTGATCGGCCTTTTCGCATGCTTTGTAAGCGATTTGGCGCGGGGCATGCGGTGAGCGAGATGATTACTGCCGATAGCAGCATGCGCTCGCACCAGAAGACGCTGCATCGCGCTAATTTTGAAGGCGAACTTGCGCCGGTTTCCGCGCAAATTGCCGGTTCAGATCCACAATTGCTGGCAGACGCGGCGCGGCATAATGTGGCGCACGGTGCGCAAATCATTGATATCAATATGGGTTGCCCAGTTAAAAAGGTGTGCAATAAATTGGCTGGGTCGGCCTTGTTGCAAAATGAAGACTTAGTTGCCGATATTCTGCACGCCGTGGTGCGTGCGGTGGACGTGCCAGTTACACTGAAAACCCGCCTAGGCTTTGCCAATGGCGAAGAAAATATTATGCGCGTAGCCAAAATAGCTGAAGAAGCAGGGATAGCCGCGCTGGCTATTCATGGCCGAACGCGTGAAGATATGTACTTGGGCCATGCACGCTACGCGCTGATCGCCCAAGTTAAACAATCGATTCAGATTCCTGTGATCGCCAATGGCGATATTGATAGCCCGCAAAAAGCCGCGCTGGTGCTTAAAGAAACCGGTGCAGACGCAATTATGATTGGGCGGGCAGCGCAGGGCAGGCCGTGGATTTTCCGCGAAATTGCCCATTATCTGGCTAGCGGTGAGTTGTTACCCGCACCAGAGGTTGTGGAGGTTCGCGATGTATTGCTCGGCCATCTTGACGATTTATACGCCTTCTATGGCGAGTACTCAGGTTGCCGTATAGCCCGTAAACATATTGCTTGGTATACCAAGGGTTTGCGCGGTAGCAATGAATTCCGCCAAGCGATGTACGCACAAGAATCAACGGCAGGACAAGCAAATGCAACACGCAGTTATTTTGATGGCCTACTGACCTTGGGCGAGCGTTTGCAGTACGAAGATATGCCAAAACAAAAAGAAAATCACAATGAATCGGGAGATTTATGAGTACTCAAACCGATCTAATTGCCGAGGCAATTTATGCTTCTCTCGACCAGTATTTCCAAGACCTAGATGGTGAACCGCCGTGCGCTATGTACGATATGGTATTGGCTCGGGTTGAAAAGCCACTGTTAGAATTAGTATTGGAGCGCGTCGAGGGCAATCAGACTCGAGCGGCCGATATGCTGGGTATTAACCGCAATACTCTGCGTAAGAAATTACAGATTTACGATTTGCTGTAATGCGCAGACGCGTAGTTTTCATAAGAAACGTGTTGTATCTTTATATACAGGGAAGCTGAAACCATGACCAAAATTACCCGCGCGCTGATCAGCGTATCCGATAAAACCGGTGTGCTTGATTTTGCCAAAGCCTTGGCGGCGCAAGGTGTCGAAATTTTGTCCACCGGTGGTACCGCCAAATTATTTAGCGACAACGGCGTGCCTGTGATCGAAGTAGCTGATTACACCGGCTTTCCTGAAATGCTCGATGGGCGTGTAAAAACGCTGCACCCAAAAATCCATGGCGGTATTTTGGGCCGTCGCGATTTGCCTGCTCACGTGGCGACGATGGCAGAACATCAAATCGGCAATATCGATTTGGTCTGTGTGAATCTCTACCCATTTGAAGCGACCATTGCTAAGCCTGATTGCAGCTACGAAGATGCGATCGAAAATATCGATATCGGTGGCCCAGCCATGGTGCGCTCTGCCGCAAAAAACCATGCGCATGTAGCGATTGTGACCGATGCCAGCGATTACGCTGATCTGATCAAAGAAATGCAAGCCAACGACGGCGCTTTATTATTGGCAACCCGTAAAGTACTGGCGAAAAAAGCCTTTAGCCATACCGCGGCTTACGATGGTGCAATTTCTAACTACCTGACGGCACTTACCGCAGACGGTGAGAAAAAATCCTACCCAGATCGCCTCAATATGCAGTTCGTTAAAGTGCAAGATATGCGCTATGGCGAAAACCCGCATCAAAGTGCCGCTTTTTACCGTGATATCGACCCCGCAGCAGGCAGCTTAGCTGCATACAAGCAGTTGCAGGGTAAGGAATTAAGCTACAACAATGTGGCGGATTCTGATGCAGCATGGGAATGCGTGAAGCAGTTTGCAGAACCTGCGTGTGTGATCGTAAAACACGCCAATCCTTGCGGCGTAGCGGTAGGCGTGGATAGCTACTCAGCGTATCGCTTAGCGTTTGCAACCGATACCACAAGCGCGTTTGGCGGCATTATTGCGTTTAACCAGACGGTAGATGTGGATACCGCCGAGGCCGTATCTAAGCAATTTATGGAAGTGCTGATTGCCCCTGCCTATACCGCAGAAGCTTTAGCCTTGCTGGCTAAAAAACAAAATGTTCGCGTGCTAGAAGTGCCAGTAGAGCAGGGTGCTAATCGCTTTGATGTGAAGCGTGTTGGCGGTGGCCTGCTGGTGCAAACACCCGATACCCATATTCTGACGCTGAAAGATGTGAAGGTTGTGACTAAGCTACAGCCTACCGAGGCACAGCTTAAAGATCTGCTGTTTGCATGGAATGTCGCCAAATTTGTTAAATCAAACGCGATTGTATTCTGCGGCAAGGGCCAGACATTAGGTGTGGGCGCTGGACAGATGAGCCGTGTGGATTCAACTAAAATTGCGGCCATTAAGGCCAAGAGCGCGGGTCTGGATTTACGTGGCTCGGTCGCCGCGTCTGATGCCTTTTTCCCTTTCCGTGATGGCGTGGATGTGATTGCTGAAAATGGCGTATCAGCGATTATCCAACCGGGCGGCTCGGTGCGTGATGATGAAGTGATTGCGGCTGCGAATGAGCATGGTATTGCAATGGTGGTGACAGGTGTTCGTCATTTCCGCCATTAAGATTGGCCGGTAGATGACCTGAAAGCGGGGAAGAGACTCCCCGCTTATTGTGTTTATAGTATTTGATAGATTGTGCATTTTACTCAGTGGCTGGCCTTGGGGGCAGTGGTTTTCGCTTTGAAATATTTTGGTTGAAATGATGAAAAAACTGTTTGCCTGCCTTTGTCTGCTGATTGCCTTGCCTGCATCTGCGATGGATTGCTCCAATATGTGGGATTGGGCAACTGCTGCTTGCCAACGTGTGGATAAAATAAACCGAGAAGGCAAAAATGATCTCTTGCTTTCGGGTTATTCCTGGCACGATCGTTCAACTTATACGGCTGAAAAGCTCGAAGATTTTCAAGAGTTTGCTTACGGTGGCGGCTTGGGAAAGCGTATTAGTGATGAAAATAATAATCAAGAATTTATCTACGGAATGATTTTTGCTGATTCTCACAATCAACCTCAGCTTCAAGTGGGCTATATGCGTCTTTGGTATTGGCCGATTGTTGGTGAGTTATCAGCAGGCTTGGGTGTGTCTTTACAGCTTATTTCACGTCAAGATGTCATCGGTGGAATTCCGTTTCCTGCGCCTTTACCTATTGCATCGATTCGATATGGCAAGGCATCTTTGATTGGTACCTTTATCCCAAGGCTCAATGGCCAGCTCAATAATGGCAATGTGGCTTATGTCTTTGGTCGCTATGAGTTTGATTGATTTTTTGTGTCTGCGGGCCTAGGGCCAAGTAATGGCAATGTGGTCTAGCTGATAGGCTGTTACGAATTCGATTAATTGGAAATCTGCAAATGAATATTTTAGTGATTGGCTCGGGTGGCCGTGAGCACGCTCTGGCTTGGAAGATTGCCCAATCAGAACGTGTAGGCAAAGTGTTTGTCGCCCCAGGTAATGCGGGCACCGCACTAGAAAAAGATTTAATAAATGTTGATATCACTACAACAGCAGAACTGATTGCCTTTGCTAAGGCAGAAAACATCGCCATTACCGTGGTTGGCCCAGAAGCGCCGCTATCCAATGGCGTGGTCGATGCTTTCCGTGAAGAAGGCTTAAAAATCTTTGGCCCAACCCGTGCTGCGGCGCAGTTGGAATGGTCTAAAGACTTTGCCAAGGCCTTTATGCAACGCCACGGTATTCCGACTGCGGCATACCAAACCTTTGCAAGTAGCGATGAAGCGCACGCTTATATCAAAGCGCAGGGCGCACCCATTGTAATTAAGGCTGATGGCCTAGCCGCAGGTAAGGGCGTGGTGGTGGCGATGACGCTGGATGAAGCGCACGCTGCGGTTGATTCTATGCTGTCGGACAATAAATTTGGCGATGCTGGCGCTCGCGTTGTGATTGAAGAGTGCTTGCTGGGGGAGGAAGCCAGCTTTATTGTGATGGTGGATGGCAAAAATGTACTGGCTATGGCCTCCAGCCAAGATCACAAACGTCTACTAGACGGTGATGAAGGTCCGAACACCGGCGGTATGGGTGCGTATAGCCCCGCACCTGTGGTGACACCCGATGTACACGCCAAAGTCATGCGCGAAGTGATTATGCCAACCGTGCAGGGCATGGCTAAAGACGGCACAGTATTCACGGGCTTTTTATACGCAGGCCTGATGATAGACGCGCTGGGTAATCCTAAAGTGATCGAATACAACTGCCGCTTTGGGGATCCTGAAACCCAGCCGATTATGCTGCGTTTAAAAAGTGATTTTGTCACCCTGCTAGAGCATGGTGTAAATGGCACCTTGGATCAGATCGAAGCCGAATGGGATAGACGTGTGGCAATGGGCGTAGTGATGGCTGCGGCTAATTACCCAGAAACGCCGCGTAAAGGCGATTTAATTTCAGGCCTATCAACGGTGGCCTTAGAAGATGGCCATGTGTTCCATGCGGGTACTGCGCTGAACGAGCAAGGCGAAGCCATCACCGCCGGTGGTCGTGTGCTGTGCGTTACGGCTTTTGGTGATAGCTTTAAAATGGCACAAAAACGCGCTTATCAAATTCTGGCAGGCGTTTCATTTGCGGGCGCGCAATACCGTAGTGATATTGGCTGGCGAGCGATTGGCCGTAAGTGATATTTAAATCGTTAGAAAAAAAAGCCATGCACTGTGAACTGACCCCAATTAGTTGGACAGTATAAAAGCTAGGTACTCAAGAGCTGGGTTCTGTATTGCACAGGACTCAGCCCTTTTAATTTCAGCTTGATTCGGTCATGGTTATAGTAATGGATGTAATCCACGATGCCTTGCTCTAGTTGCTCAAGACTAGCGAATTTTTCTTGGTAAAAGAACTCTGATTTCAACGTACCGAAGAAGCTTTCCATCGTTGCATTATCATGGCAATTCCCTTTTCTTGACATACTTTGCACCAGCCCTTTTTCTGCCAATTGCTGCCGATACCCTGCCATTTGATACTGCCAACCCTGATCTGAATGCAGTAGCGGCTTTTCATCCACGCTCAGCTTGGCTAGGGCTTTCTTTAGTATTTGACTGACCAGCGCAAACACTGGGCGACGCGCCATTTCAAAAGCGATAATTTCTCCATTGTATAAATCCAGCACCGGTGACAAATAAAGCTTTTTCTCCTGCACATTAAATTCAGTCACATCCGTCACCCATTTCTGATTCGGCTTATCCGCACTAAATTGCCGCTGCAATATATTTGGTGCGACTTTGCCGCATTCACCCTTGTATGAACGGTACTTTTTAGGCCGAACGCACGACTTCAAACCCAGCTCTTGCATTAAACGCTGAACTGTTTTGTGATTCAGCCATTCGCCTTCTTTTCTGAGCGCCAGCATGATCCGCCGATAACCATAGCGCCCCTTATGCTCAGCAAATAGCGCTTTAAGCTGCATTTTAACCGCTTGATATTTGTCGTTCGCCGCCAAAGCCTGCTTCTGGTAATAGAAGGTGCTACGCGGCAAATCAGCGTGTTTTAACAAATCAGCCAATGGAAACTGTGGCCTTAATTCAAGCACTATTTGCGCTGTTTCTGTTGCGCCGATTGGGCTTTGGCTTGAACTAAGGCATTGTACTTTTTTATATAGGCCACCTCTAAACGCAGGCGTTTGTTTTCTGCAATGAGTTCTTCACGGCGACGGGTTTCATCATCAATCGGCAGGGGAGCCGTGTTATTTTCGGTGATGGGCATGGGTGATTTCTTTCGACCTTTAGGCGCGGGTTCAAGGGCAGCCATTCCACCAGCGTCATACTGCGCGCTCCATTGGCTCAAGCAAGCGGGGCTACGAATATCAAAATAAGCGGCAGTTTCCTGTTGGGAAAGATGATTGTCCCACATGTACTGAAGCACGGAGAGCTTGAATACGGCATCGTAATGACTGTATTTGGGCGCTAACCCCGATTCACCATGCTGGCGAAACGACCTCACCCAACGATGAAACATAGCCTGCTCGATGCCATGTTGCTTGGCGATCGTTTTAATACCTGCTTCGCCCGTTAACTATTGCTGAACGGCAGTAAGTTTGAATTGCATTGTGTACTTGGACATAAAAACACCCCAAAAATGGACGGGTGTCCAACTTTTGGGGTGCAGTTCA
>NZ_JANXSO010000072.1 GCF_025352645.1 Iodobacter sp.
ATTTTATGCCGCTTTAGGCGCGGCCAGCGTAGAGCCTAGCTCCCTCGCGCTGCGCCAAGGTGTGATTACCGAAGCGGGCGCTATGGCGCAGCGGTTTAATAATCTAAACCGCGTATTAAGCGCCCAGCATGCCTCGATTAATGAGCAGCGCACTGCCTTAGTCACTCAGGTGAACTCCTTGGGTGGATCGATTGCCCGCCTGAATAAAGAAATTGTTGCGGCGACCGCTACTGGCGTGAATCCATCGGGCTTATTGGATGAGCGTGATCGCAAAATTGATCAGCTTAGCGGCCTAGTTGATGTGCGCGTGGTGAATCAAAACGACGGTGCCATCTCTGTTACCTTGCGTGCGGGCCAGCCTTTGGTTGTTGGCGATAGTGCATCGGTGATGAGTACCGAAGTGCAGCTTGATGGTAGCCAACTGATTAAATTGTCCTTTGCTCAGGAAAAATTCACCCTAAACGGTGGCAGTATCGGCAGCCAGTTAGGCGGCTTAAATGAGTACGAAAAAAACAGCTTAAAGCCGATGGAAGACTCGGTGCGTACCCTTGCCAGCGAAGTGGCAGGGCGGATTAATGGCCAGTTAGCTGCGGGTTTTGATTTACCCGATAGCGCTGGTGCGCTCGGCCAGCCAGGTAAGGCTTTATTTGTGTTTGATGCAAATAACCCTGAAGCCATGCTGAAACTGCGCTCTGGCGTATTGGCGGGTGATTTGGCTTTTGCGTTGGATGCGGCTAAACCCGGCGGCAGCGGTAATTTACAAAAATTAATTGATATTCAGAGTCAGCCCTTAGCGGTGCCTGGCCTTGGCACGGTAACGCTAAGCGATGCCTATGCTCAGCTTTTGGGGCGACTCGCCTCTGAAAGCCAGCAAAATCAATCCTCCTTAGCAACTGGCAAGGTGGTGCGTAATCAGGCCGAGCAAGATTGGAAAAGCACTAGCGGCGTAAACCGTGACGAAGAAGCGATGAATATCGTTGAATATCAGAAAATGTATCAGGCCAATATGAAGGTGATTGCGATTGCTAATCAGTTGTTTGATAGCACTCTGGCCGCTTTTGGTTAAGCCGTGTAGCAATGTCGTGTGAGCAAAACCCAAATCTTGAACCACAGAGAACACAGAGAACACAGAGAACACAGAGAACACAGAGAACACAGAGAACACAGAGGACACAGAGTTACACGGAGAAAACCAGACTTTGAATTAGGCAATCTTTTGAATTTGTACTCATTTTCAAGTCTGACAATTCTAATTTTTATTATGGCTAGTCGCATGGGGCTTAAATCTCCCCTTGAAACACGCCGGAGTGAGGAACAAGCGGGGCGGGGGATCGCTTGGGAGCGAGGCAGCGAGCCAATCCTGCCCGCCGCCGACTCGAGTGTCCGCAGCGCAGGGGCCTTCGTGCTTTGAGTTTGTGGCTTGGCTTCGTTTCTTGACCACACAAGAAAGGAAGGTCCAGCGGGACGCCCGCACCTAAATTAATGTGCCGAAGGCACTAAAAAGATGATCTCTGTGTAACGTAAGTTACTAAGGGGGAGGCTAAGGTCAAACCCCTTAGGTGTACGACACTAGTGTTATTTCGCTGGCCCAAGGTCTGTTTAAATTGACGGAGTTTTTATGCGTATCGCCAGTACCCAGTTACAAACAACCTTGAATGAATCTTTGCAAACGGCCTCGGGCAATATGGCTGAGCTACTGCAAAAAATGTCATCGGGTAAGCGTTATTTACTCCCTTCAGAAGACCCGATTTCCAGCGTGCGTTTACTGCGATTAGAGCGTGAAGAGGCCGCGATTGATCAGTACAAAAGCAATATCGGCGCTCTGCGCTCGCGCTTATCAATGAATGAATCTTATCTTGATGGCATGACGCAAGATTTGATGCAGGCAAGGGTTTTGCTCTTGGGGGCGGACGATACGGTTTCTAAAGAAGATGTAAAAGATATCGCCGCCAGCTTGGTCAGCCTAAGAGACAGCCTGTATTTCACGAGCAATACCAAGGATCAGGAAGGGCATTATTATTTTTCTGGCACAGCCAGCTCTATGCCAACGCTGACGTTAGATGGCACTGCGGCGGCCGGTAGCCGTTATGCCGCTACTGGTAATAATGATCAGCAGCTAGTGGTGGTGGGTAATGGCGTGACGCAAGCTTCGAATGTGGCGCTGACAGAAATGGCGGTGCTGCTTAATCAGCTGGATCAATCGATTAGCGCACTGCAAAGCCCACCTAGCGGAGGCTACCGTGCCGCAGTAGAGCAGGGGATCAATGGCCTTGATATTGCGCTCAGAAGCGTTGGCAGCAAAATTGCCAATCTTGGCGGTGCGCAAAATAATATGCAGATGATGGAAGACAACCATGCCAATGTGAGTTTATCTAATCAGCAATCGGTTAGGCTATTAGGTAGCCTTGATTATGCAGAGGCAATGATTAGCATGGATGGTTATAAACTGGCCTTAGAAGCTTCGCAGAAGGCTTATGGCAGAATAAGCAACTTGTCTTTATTTGATGTACTCTGAACAAAGACCTTGCAGAAGCTTTATCGAATCAAAAACTTATCTGACGTGATTTAAAAGGAATGATGGGTATGGCAGCAGCGTTGCCCAGGCTGGACAGAAGTAATCCGAGCAGCCGCTTAGGGATTGATAGCAAGCCGGTGCTTGCACCCGCTGCGCCAGCCGTTGTTAGCATGGTGGCGGCAGTGCGCGAGCAAAAAAGCGAGCGTGCGGGCTCCTGGCGCTACAGTACCCAGTTGAACGAGCAGCTGACGGCTGGACAGCGGGCGCTGGAGTATGTTGATCAACTTAGCGATCAGCTAAGCGGGCTAAAGCTAAAGCTCAGCCAAGAGCTGGGTCAGCGCCGTGTTGACCGTGAAGAGCTGAGTAGCAAAGTGGCAGAGTTCTCCACGCTGTGGGCCGCCCGTAGCCAGCATACCGGTGGCAGCATAGATGGCCATTTAAAGTTTCATCTTGCTCAGGATGCAAAAGAAGTGTTCCGTGCTCGTGGTTTAGAGCTGGAATCCTTAAGCAGCGGCACTGCTGAAATGCTGACTTTTTATACCGGTGTGCGTGGCACTGGCCCTGCTTCGGTGGCGGTGGGCGGAGAGATCAGCCGCGAAAATCTACTGCGCCAATTTAATCGCGCACTGGCGCCTTCTGGTATTCGCACCGAAGCCGATCAGAGCGGCGCTTTAGTTTTTTCAGTGGCAGAAGAAGCCCTACCGTCTTTGCAAAGTAAGCTAGCGATTCGGGGTGGCGGTATTCGCTTCCCCGCTGGGCAAGCTAATCGGCTTAAGCTGGAGAGTGAATTACCCGCTATTACGCCTAGCCACTGGAGCACCGATGATCACGCCAGCGTGCGGCAAAGCCTGCAAAAAGTAGTGATGGCGCTGGAGCAGCTAGAGCAAACCCGTGCAGCAATTAGTAGCGCCATGGGTGAGGCGAAGCTGGCGATTGAGCAGCTTTCCACCATGAATGAATCAGAATGGGCGCAAAGCTTTGTCGGCGATTTTAATGGCCGTTTTAATCAGAGCAGCGATTACCGTTTTTTTAGCGACATCGCTCCGGCGCTGATGGGAATGAGTCGCTACCGTGTGCTGTCTTTGCTAGCGTTAAGATAGTGCATCACTTTCGTTGGCGTGTTTTTTAAGCCCAATCGCCTAGTTTATAGCCTTGTAATTTAGTCTCTCAGCTACTTTAAAGGGAGATGGAGAGGTTTTTATGCCTATGCTGCTTGCTATCTGCTGCCTGCTTTTGCCTTTATTTTGTTCTGCAGAAGCGACGATTCAGGTGGGCACTGGTTATTCTAAGCCACCCTATGTTATCTCTGAAACTCAAAGTGGCTTGGAGCTTGATATTGTGCGCGCGGCGCTGTCGGCTGAGCAGTTACAAATGAACGTCGTATTTTTGCCGCCAGCACGGGCGCTACATATGTTTAAAAGCGGCGAACTTGACGCTATTACCACGGTAAATGAAGGCTCTCATTTAGTTGGTTATTGGTCAGATTCGCATATTTTTTACCAAAACTACGCCATTACGATGGCAAGCAGGGCCATTGCGATCAAGAAAATGGCCGATTTAGCTGGGCACAGTATCGCCGCCTTTCAAAATGCCAAACTCGCACTTGGCCCCGAATATGCGGCAGCAATTACGCAGGCCAGCTATCAAGAAATACCCAATCAACTGACGCAAAATAAATTGCTCTATACCGGCAGAGTGGAGGTGGTTATTGGTGATCGACTTATTTTTGAGTACCTGAATCAGAGCTTGGCTAGTCGTTTTAATGTGCAGCAAAAGCTGCAATTTAGCGCTATTTTTCCAGCCACTCATTATAAAGTCCTGTTTCGTAACCGTGATTTACGCGACCGCTTTAATCGAGGGCTTGCCACCATTCATCACAATGGCGTTTATCGTCAAATCGAGCAGAAATACCGCCCTGCCAGCCCTGCCAGCCCTGCCAGCCCTGCCCACTAATTCCTCCCGCTTTACCTCCTCTGTGTAAATATTTACTAATATACTACTTAAGAAATTTCAGCTGGGTGTCGCCTTAGAAAGGTAGAGGCGCCCAATGGCGGGTGCCGTTACTTTGTCATTTGGAGTTCTTCCCCATGTTGAGCCTGCACACAAACGCCGCTGCCCTTTCTACCCAACGTAACTTGGGCACTAGCCAATCTGCTTTGACCACATCCATGACTCGTCTGGGTACAGGTCTGCGCATCAATTCTGCAATGGACGACGCTGCTGGCTTGCAAATTGCCACACGTATGGACGCGCAAAGCCGCGGTATGCAAGCTGCGATGAAGAACACTCAAAACGGTATCAGCATGTTGCAAACCGCTGAAGGCGCTTTGGGCGAAGTAAGCAGCATCTTATTGCGTATGAAAGACCTTGCTACTGAAGGCGCCAACGGCACTGCAACTGCTGATGATAAAAGTGCAATGCAGGCTGAGTTTGCTGCGCTGGGTAAAGAAATGGGTAACATCATCAAAAATACATCGTTTGGTGGCGACAAATTACTGACTAAAACAACCGGTAAGTTGGCTGCAGGTGCTGTAGATTTTCAGATCGGTGCGAGTAAAGATGAAACAATGGCAGTTGATCTGAAGTCGGGGATTGCCGCACTGGCTACTTCATTGACAACGGCATCAACAGCCTACCGTTTGGCAACTGATCCAACCGCCGCTGATGTAACAGCAAAAACAACTGCTGATGCTGCGGTTACTGCTGCAGCTGCTTTGCCAAGAACAACTCCAACAGAGATCGCAGCTTCTGATTTAGCTATTGCGACTGCAGACACTGGCCTGAAGACCTTATTAAACGGTGCAGAGTTGACTGTTGCTGGTGGTGCAAATGCACAAATTAGCAATCTTGATGCTGCCCTTAAAGCAGTAGGCACAGTTCGTTCCGACCTTGGTGCAAACGCCAACCGTCTTGACCACGTTTATAACAACTTGGGCAATATGGATAGCAATACCAAGATGGCTAAGGGCCGTATCATGGATACCGACTACGCGACTGAACAAGCGAAAATGACTTCTAACCAGATGCTGATGCAAGCTGGTACTTCGATGCTGAAGCAAAGCGGTTCGATGAGCCAAATGGTGATGTCTCTGATGCAATAATCCGGTTATGACTGGATAAACTAACCAGCTGCTGCGTGCGGCTGGTTTTTTTTTGCGGGTAGTAGGGGTTTAAATATGCTGGGAAGAGTAAGCGAGGCTGGATTCATGCCTTTGCTACAGGCTAAGGAATCCAGCTCATTTAAAGAAGGTGATCTACTCACTATTATTGCAAAGCAACAATCAGCGGTGCGCTTGCGCACGCTTGATGGCTTAGAGTTTGATATTTGCCTGCCTGATCTTTCAGCAGATTGGCTTGGCCGGCAACTGCGGGTATTGGCTAGTCAATCTCGTTTGCAATTGGCGCTAGAGACGATTCCTAAGCCAGAGCTGAGCAATGATGGCTTGTTGGATGCCTTGGTTTTGCGTGATAACCCAAGGTTTTCCAAAAATAGACCACAGATTTTTGAGCTGGCAAATGCGTGGAGGGTACAATTATTAGGAACGATTTCCTATCTGGCAATGCGCCTAGCCCAAGATAATGGGGCACATTTCCCTCTCGCCTTATTGCAATTGGGTGTGTCCACTCAAGCCGCGCCTGCCGAATCGGTGAGCATGCCGCTGTGGTTATGGGGTGGCCCTGTTTTGCAGCTGTGGTTTGTTGAGGATGAGGCTGAGCCAAGTTCTGAGTTGGTTGAATCTGCCGTTGAATTATTGCTAGAAATTACCTTGGCTAAATGGGGGCATATACAGCTGCTGCTGCGCTATCGGCATAGCAGGCTTGTGCTTAATCTAGGGGCGGAAAGTGAATGGCACTTTGCGCTCAGTGCTTTGGAGCCACAGTTTAAGCAGATCGCCTCTCAGCTGGGTTTGCAATTAGCTGTGTATGTGGGTGAGCCTTTAGTAGGCCTGCATCGCTTACAGATCAGTAAAGCCGCTAGGCTCAGCCCTGCGCAACTACCGCCACCCATATTTAAGCTGGCGGCTGAAATATTGGTGCTATTAGAGGCTCATGCTTAGATGATTGGCACTCAATAGCGGAGAGTAGCCTGAGTCAGCTTATAATATTGCGATCATTGAATAGCCTAAGAGCCAGCAAAAATGCGTATTAATTTGAAAGTTCCTTTTGCAGAGAAAAACAGCGCAAAAGCCTTAGGCGCGCGCTGGGACGCGGCAAAAAAGCTTTGGTTTATCGTAGATAAGCCGGATTTAAGCCCATTTTTGCAGTGGATGGATGCCAGCAGTGTGGAGCAAAAACCGGCGAAAGTAGCGGCTCCTATCGCCGCGCCACTGCCCAAAATAGCAGGCGTAGACTACGGCGAGCCACCTTGGGAAGTAACCGCGAATGACATTATTTTAAAGTAAGGCACTGATGGGCAATAAATAGTCTGGTCTGGTGTTTACCAGCAAAGGGGTGAGAGGCTTGCTTCAGCGCAGCTTTTGTCGCCGGGCTGATTATCGGGCTTTACCCATACTGCAAAAAAACATATTCCACATCACCCCAGCGTCCCAAGCAAACTCACGTCGTAATTCTCTGGAATCTCGTTATAAGAAAGCACATGCAGCCCAGGTGCAAACAGCCTGCCGTAGCGAGCAAGGATAGGGCGGATTTGTGGCATAACCAGCAAGATAGGCGGGGCGCTTTGTTGCTTGAGCTGCTCACGCACTAGCGGCATATTGCTTTGCAGTTGGCTGAGTACATTTGGGTCTATGGGGAAGCTATCTAGCGCCACCTTGCCGTTTTGCTGGGCCTGGCTGAGCGAACCCAGCAGCATGTTTTCCAGCTCGGCGCTCAGGTTAAAGGCCTTAATTTCACTTTTATTGCCCAGAATAGCTTGGGCGATTTGCCGCTTTAAGGTGCAGCGCACTTCGGCGGCCAGCATGATGGGGTCTTTGGCGTTGTCGGCGGCGTCGACCAGGGTGGTGGCGATCGGCACGATGTCTTTGAGCGAGATATTTTCTTCCAGCAGATAGCGGTAAACGCGCAGTAGTTGGTTGGCATTCAGTGCGGTATTGAGTGCGCTGGCGAGCTTGGGTGCCAGCACGGTAAGCCGCTCAGATAAGGCGCTGACATCGTCGTGGCGAAATAGCTCGGCCAGATGGCTGCGGATGACTTTATTTAGGTGGGTGGCAATTACGCTTGGGCAGTCAATCACCTGATAGCCAAGGCCCAGTGCATTGGCTTTGTCGCCGCTGGCAATCCAAGTTACCGGCATGCCGTAGGCAGGATCTACGCCGGGGATGCCATCTAAATTACCGTAAACCTCGGGCGAGGGAATCGCCATCAGGTGATCGCTAAATACCTCGGCCTGCGCTACCACACTGCCATTGAGGCGAATGGTGTATTGCGATGGCTTGATGCGTAGATCATCACGCATGGCGATATGCGGCAGCAAAATACCCATATTTTCACTCAGCGTTTGGCGCACGCCACGGATGCGTTTACTCAGTGGCGCGCCTTGCTCCTTATCCATTAGGCCGACCAATTTATAACCCAGCGAGATGGCTAACACATCCACATAGGGCAGGGCTTGCCAGTCTAAATCGGCCTCATCGCTGCTGAGTAGCGCCGATTCGATGGCTTTTAAGTCTTGGGCAGGCTTGGGGGTTTTTTCTGTATTTTGCGCCATTTTCCAGCCGCTATAGCCCAGCAAGGCGGCAAAGGCCAGAAAGGGTACGAGCGGCATGCCGGGAATAATCGCCAGCACAAACATAATGCCCGCAGCGCTCATCAGCACCGTTGGCGAGGCCAGCAGCTGCTCACCAATTTGCTCCTGCATATCGCCAGAATCGCTGACACGGGTGACCACAATGGCGGCAGCGGCAGACAGCAGCAGGGCGGGGATCTGGGCAACCAGACCATCACCAATGGTCATCAAAGCATAGAGGCGGAACGCTTCACCCATACTTAAATCGTGCATGGCTGCGCCGATGGCGACCCCACCAATCAGGTTGATCAGCAGAATCAAAATACCGGCAATGGCGTCCCCGCGCACAAACTTAGACGCCCCATCCATCGAGCCATAAAAATCGGCTTCTGCGGCGATATCACGGCGGCGTTGTTGGGCTTGTTCCTGATTAATCAGCCCCGCGTTTAGATCAGCATCAATCGCCATTTGCTTGCCTGGCATGGCATCCAGCGTAAAGCGTGCCGATACTTCGGCAATGCGCTCTGCCCCCTTAGTGACCACAATAAAGTTAATGATCATCAGGATGACAAATACCACCATCCCCACCACAAAATTACCGCCAATCACTACCTTACCAAAGGCTTCAATCACCCTACCGGCTGCTTCCGTACCCTGATGGCCGTGCAGTAACACCACGCGGGTGGAGGCTACATTGAGCGTTAGCCGCAGCAGGGTGGTGGCCAGAATAATGCTTGGAAAAGCCGAAAAATCTAGCGGGCGTTTCACCGATACCGCCACCAGCATCACAATAATCGCCAGCACAATATTAAAGGTGAATAAAAGATCCAATACCAGCGGCGGGATCGGCAAAATAATCATGGCCAGCATGGCCAGCAGGAATAAAGGCGCTGCCAGCTTGAACTGCTTTAGGGCGCTTAAATAGGGGTCGAGTGATTTCATGCTGGTTCTTTAATCTCTGCAAGTTCTGGTGAAATGCCCGTGACAATTGGTAATAGGGGAGCATTAATCACCAGTAGGGCGAGCAATGGTGCAGCCAGCTTGAACTGCTTTAGGGCGCTTAAATAGGGGGCGAGTGATTTCATGCTGGTTCTTTAATCTCTGCAAGTTCTGGTGAAATGCCCAAATCACTGGGTAATTGGGGGGCAATACGGCGGCCGCCGCTGCGAAAAGCTTTGAGCTGCAATACATAGGTCAGCACCTGTGCCACGGCTTTAAATAAAGGCGCAGGAATTTGCTGATTCACTTGGGTGGTTTTATAAATAGCGCGGGCTAAGGGCGGAATCGGCACAATATCTATTTTGTGGATTTCGGCGAGTTGGCGAATATACATCGCCATTTCATCCATGCCTTTGGCCACAATAAAAGGCGCTTGGGCGCGGTTTTCATCGTACTTTAAAGCCACCGCATAATGGCGCGGGTTGACGATGATTACGTCGGCATTGGGGATGGCCTTGCGGATGCTACGCTGGGCGATTTGCTGCTGAATCTGCCGAATACGCCGTTTGATCTCTGGTCGGCCTTCGCTGGTTTTATATTCGTCTTTTTGCTCTTGCTTGCTCATTTTTTGTTTGCGCATAAACAAAAAGATCTGCAGCGGCAAATCAATGGCGGCAAATAAGATAAACACCAAGCAAAAACTAAACAGCGCATCAAATAATAATTGCGTCGCACCCGTCAGCGCTTCGCTTAGCGTTCGCTCCTGCAGGCTAAAGAACCCGGGCAGGCTATTCTTGCTGACATAAAACAGTACGGCAGCTAGAATCAGCACCTTAATAATGGCTTTGATTTGCTCGCTGGCGTGTTGCGCAGAGAAAATCCGCCCAAAATGGGAAAGCGGATTCATGCGCTCAAACTTAGGCATCAGTTGCTTGCCAGAGAATATCCAGCCGCCCGGATACAGTGAGGCAAGGATAATCATTAGCGGAATCATGGCCAAAGGCAGCAGCATTTTGATCAGCAGCATAAAGCTGCCGCTAAATAGGCCAGACCAAACATTATCAATACTGCCTGGCTGGTCTAGCGAGCTAAAAGCCAGCTTAAACAGTGCGTCAAAATCAACTAAATAGCTGGGGGCCAGCAGCGCAAATACTTTTAAGCTGGCAAGCAGGCCCACTGCCGAGGCCACTTCGCGCGAGCGGACAATCTGGCCTTCTTTTCTGGCATTTTTGAGTTTTTGCGGGCTGGCTTTTTCTGTTTTATCGCCATTAGACGCTTCAGCCATGCACGCCTCCGTGCAACATCTGCTCAATCATTTGCAAAATCTTTTCGCTGAGCTGGCTATAGTGGCCTGGAATAAAACGGCTAATCAGGCCAAGGGTGAATAGGCCAAACAGGGTGATGAGAGGAAAGCCTAGAGAGAACAAATTAAGCGCTGGGGCCACGCGGTTAAGTAAACCAAGGCCAAGCTGCACAATAAAAGTAGAAAAAATACTAGGAATGGCTAGCAGTAAAGCCGCAGCAAACACCCAGCTTAGGCTTTGTGCCAGCATCTTGAGCGAGACAAAATTAATCCCATCCGCCACCGGCCACAGCTTAAAACTGCCGTAAATAATCTGCACCAGTACCAGATGCCCATCCATGGTAAAAAACAGCAGCGCACCTAATAAATACAGGAGGGTAGAAATCACATCCGATGAGCTGCCACTCATAGGATCATTCATCACCGCCATACTCAGGCCCATTTGCGATGAAATCAAAAAGCCTAGGATGGATAAAATCGTCATCACCATCTGAAAAGCCATGCCAAAAATCAGCCCGATAATCACCTGCGCAAAGGTGGCAACAATCCACTGCATAGAAAAGGGATCAATACTGAGCTGGGTTTTTTGCATGATGGGCAGGGTGATCACGCTGAGCACTAGCGATAAACCAATCCGCACACGCACCGGCACCATGGCTTCGCCAATTAAGGGCGCAAAACTAAACCCCGCCATAAAGCGGCAAAAAGGCCACCAGAGCAGGGGTAGGATTGCGAGTAATTCCTTAATCAGGGCGTCCATTGTTTTCTTGTGGTTTCGAGCTTAGGGTGGGTTAGGCTGCGTGTTGTGTTTATTGGGGCTGTGGGCGTTTTCGGCCGTAACCTGCCATTGCGCTGTGATGTGTACCAAGCAAAAAGATCTTTTTAGTGCCTTCGGCACGTTGATTTAGGAGCGGTAGCCACCGCGGGGGCGTTCTTTTCTTGAACGGCCAAGAAAAGAACCAAAAGAAGGCCGCCCCACGAAACACGAAAGCCCCTCATCTGCGGACAATCGAGCGGCGGCTGCGGAACTCGCTTCGCTCAGACAGTCCTCGCCGAAACCCCGCCCGCTTGTTCCTCGCTTCGGCGTGTTTCAAGGGGACTCTAAAGCCCCGTGCACAAAGTGTGGTTAATAAGTTTTTGGACTGTTTGCGCCTAGTGCCGTTATGGGCAATCTTTTTCGCTACCCCACCAACATCGCCGCATTATTAAAAATCTCGATGCAAAACGTCATCAATTGCCCCACGATCCAATGCCCAGCAAGGGCGATGATGGCGAGGGTGACCAGCAGGCGGGGCAAGAAGCTGAGGGTTTGCTCGTTAATCTGCGTAGC
>NZ_JANXSO010000024.1 GCF_025352645.1 Iodobacter sp.
GGTGCAGCATGACAAAAATAGTCGTCGTTGGCAGCATGAATATGGATTTAGTCGTCCATAGCCAGCAGCTTCCTCGCATGGGCGAAACGCTGTTTGGCGAGCAATTTTCTACCCATCGGGGTGGCAAAGGAGCCAATCAGGCCGTTGCAGCACAGCGCCTTGGCGCATCGGTTGTAATGGTGGGCTGTGTTGGGAATGATGAATTTGGCCAAATGCTCACTGCAGGCTTGGCGGCAGAAGGGATTGATACCCGTTGGCTAAAAACCAGCCCAGACACCGCTACCGGCGTGGCGCTGATTACGCTTTGCCAAGGTGACAATGCCATTGTGGTGGTACCAGGCGCGAATAATCAGCTCAGCCCAAGCGATGTGCAAGCTGCCGAAGCGGCATTTATCGATGCCGATGTGATTCT
Source organism: Iodobacter sp. (assembly GCF_025352645.1). Taxonomy (GTDB): domain Bacteria; phylum Pseudomonadota; class Gammaproteobacteria; order Burkholderiales; family Chitinibacteraceae; genus Iodobacter. Next base: position 413 of record NZ_JANXSO010000024.1, read on the forward strand.
TGCTCAGCTAGAAATCCCCTTAGCCAGCGTGATGGCTGCGGCGCAGTTGGCGCAAAAGCACGGCAAGCCCTTTTTTCTGAACCCTGCTCCCGCACAAGTGCTGCCTGCCGAATTACTGGCGCTTTGCACCCTGCTCACCCCCAATGAGTTTGAGCTACTTCAATCACTGGGCGAACCCACTGGCGATTGGAAAAAAGTATTGGCTCAGCACGCGGCGGTGATGACCAAGGGCAGCGATGGTGCTTGGTTTAATCAAAATGGCCAGCTGCAGCATCAAGCAGGTTTTAAGGTGGAATTGGTGGACAGTACTGGCGCAGGCGACACGTTTAATGGCGCGCTTGCTACTTTTTGGCACCAAGGCATTGCAGAAGCCACCCGCAAGGCTAGCGCAGCAGGCGCATTGTCGGTGACGCGTCACGGCGCACAGGGCGGCATGCCGACCCTTACAGAACTTGAACAATTTTTAAAGAATCAATAAATGAAAAAGCACGGCATATTAAATAGCGACATCGCTCGCGTTCTTGCCCAATTGGGCCACACCGATAGCATTGTGATTGCCGATTGCGGGCTGCCAATTCCAGATCATGTAGAGCGCATCGATCTGGCACTCAAACTTGGCCAGCCTAGCTTTGTAGACACGCTGCAAGAAATCCTCACCGACATGCAGGTAGAGCGTGCGGTATTTGCCACAGAATGCCTTGCTACCAATCCAACAGTTGCAGCTCAAGCAGAGGCCATGCAATCGTCAGGTATTAGCATTGATTTTGTCAGCCATGAAGAATTCAAACAGCTCTGCCACAAGGCCAAAGCAGTGATCCGCACCGGCGAAGCCACGCCCTACGCCAATATCATCCTGCATTCAGGGGTAATTTTTTAAGGCTTAGTACCGCCCTAAACCCAAATCTTGAACCACAGAGAACACGGAGGACACAGTAGGTACACGGAGAAAACCTAAAGGAGTGTTTTTACTTGAGCTTTTGTGGCATCTGCTTCGCATCAAATTAAACCTCATGAGCAGAGTGTTTTCGTTTTTCCTCCGTGAGACTCCGTGTTCTCTGTGTCCTCCGTGTTTCAAGATCTGGGTTTGTATATAGACCTGAGCTTTACGATTATTTCCTGCTGTTTTTATGTATTCATGTTTTAAAAACCGTCACTCATTAAAAACCAAGGCTTTCGTATGCTGATCCAAATGCAAGGCATCAATAAATCTTTTGGCCCGGTTAAGGTGCTGGAAGGCGTGGATTTTGCGCTGGAACGCGGCGAGATCCATGCACTGATGGGCGAAAATGGCGCGGGTAAATCCACGCTAATGAAGATACTTACCGGCATTTACCCAAGCGACGCTGGCCGTATTCATGTGGATGGGCGTGAAGTGCATATCCATAGCCCCAAAGAAGCAGAGGCACTGGGCATTGCCATTATTCATCAAGAACTAAACCTGATCCCACAATTATCGGTGGTAGAAAACCTCTTTTTGGGCCGTGAAAAAACCCGTGGCGGCCTGCTTAAATCAGCTGAAATGCATGCGCAGTGTTTAGAGTTTCTGGCGCTACTTGGCATACACAATATCGATCCCAACCAAGAAGCAGGCACCTTATCCGTAGGCCGACAGCAAATGGTTGAGATTGCCAAGGCGTTGTCGCTGAACGCCCAAGTGCTGATTATGGACGAGCCAACAGCAGCGCTCAGCCACAAAGAAACCGAAGTGTTATTTACACTGATGCACGATTTAAAATCGCGTGGCGTAGGCATTGTGTATGTTTCCCACCGCATGGAAGAAATCTTTCAGGTTTGCGACCGGATCTCGGTGCTGCGTGACGGGCAATTTGTTGGCAGCCGCGTGATTAAAGAAACCCGCTTTGATGAAATCGTAAAAATGATGGTTGGCCGTGAAATTAGCGATCGCTATCCATCACGTAGCAACACGCTTGGCCCCGTGCGCTTTAAGGTTGAGGGCTTATGCGATACCCGCACCATCAGTGATATCAACTTTGAGATTCGCCAAGGCGAAGTGCTTGGTGTGGCAGGTTTAATGGGTGCAGGGCGCAGTGAAATTGCCCATACCTTATTTGGCCTAGCGGCCAGATCTGCTGGCAAAGTCTGGTTGGATGGAGAGCCTATTCACTGCCGCTCGGCCATCGAGGCCATCTCTCACGGCATTGGCTATGTCACAGAAGATAGAAAAACCCAAGGCTTAGTACTGAGTTTATCTGTCAAAGAAAACATCAGCCTGACTAAAGCTCCCAGCCACTGGGGCGTGGTTGATAGCCAGATCGAGGATAAAAATGTCAGCGAGCTCATTGCCAAATTATCTATCCGCACCCGTGATGCCGATTTAGAAGTGAAATCACTTTCCGGCGGTAATCAGCAAAAAGTGGTGTTTGCCAAATGGCTGGGCATTGCGCCCAAAGTGCTGTTTTTAGACGAGCCTACCCGTGGTGTAGACGTGGGTGGCAAGGCAGAGATTTACCACATCATTAATCAACTGGCCGCCAATGGCGTGGCAATTTTAATGATCTCGTCTGAGCTACCCGAAGTGCTGGCCATGAGTGATCGCATCCTTGTGATGCACCAAGGCAATAGCACCGGAATATTCGAAGCCAAAACGGCCACCCAAGAATCCATTATGCACGCAGCAACCGGAGGGCAATAAGAATGAATGCTCAGCAAAAAGCCACACTACAAAAACTTGGCCCCCTACTCGCCTTACTGCTTATTTCTAGCGTTTTATCGGTAATGAGTCGTGATTTTCTAACCGTTAATAATCTACTCAATGTGCTACGCCAAGTCTCAATTAATGCACTGATCGCCTTTGGCATGACCTTTGTGATTTTGCTTGGCGGGATTGATTTATCCGTAGGTGCCGTGCTGGCGCTGTCTTCTATTGCCATTGCCAGCATGATGGCGGCAGGCATGGACCCAATCATTGCCACGCTATGCGGTGTTTTAGCCGGTGCGGCGCTGGGTGCGGTTAATGGGCTGATTATCAGCCGTGGCAAGGTCGCTCCCTTTATCGCTACTTTGGGCACCATGACGGTATTTCGCGGCTTAGCACTCGTGGCCTCAGATGGCCGCCCGATTACCGGCTTTAATAGCGATTTTTTCGCCATGCTGGGCGGGGGCTATATCGCCAATCTGATTCCTGTGCCAGTGATCACCACCACGCTCGCCTTTGTAGCGCTGTGGTTTGTGCTGAAAAAAACCGTGTTTGGCCGCCATGTCTATGCAGTGGGTGGCAATGAAGAGGCCTCGCTGATATCTGGTGTCAAAGTAAACCGCGTCAAACTGTGGGTGTATACGCTTTCTGGCGGCTTATCTGCCCTTGCGGGGATTATTCTCACGTCTCGACTGAACTCCGCCCAACCCAATGCAGGCATGGGCTATGAGCTAGATGCGATTGCTGCAGTGGTATTAGGCGGCACCAGTTTATCCGGTGGCCGAGGCTGGATTGTTGGCACGCTGATTGGCGCAGTATTAATTGGTGTACTTAATAACGGGTTAAACTTACTATCTGTGTCATCATTCTACCAGCAAGTCATTAAAGGCAGCGTCATTCTGCTGGCAGTATTACTGGATAGAAGTGCCAAGAAATAAAAGGCGAGTAAGGTGAACCCACCTGAAACTGCCATAGCTAAACACACTTAAAAGCGAAAAAATACGCTAAGTGCTGATGTTGATGTTTTTACCCACACACACACAAGGCTTTAATTATGAAAACCTGGCTCAAACCGCTACTTATCGCCTCTATGGCACTTGCCTTCTCCGCCTGCTCTAAACAAGGCCCAGAAAGTGCGGCACCTGCTGCATCGGCCCCCGCAGTTGCGGCAGCGGGCAGCAATACCATTGGCCTTGCCATTTCTACCCAAAACAACCCCTTCTTTGTTACCTTAAAACAAGGTGCAGAGGAAGCCGCCAAGGCCAATGGCCTAACGCTGATCACCGTGGATGCGCAAGACGATGCGGCCAAGCAAATTGCCAGCATCGAAGATTTAATTCAGAAAAAAGTCAAAGTCATCCTGATCAACGCTACCGATTCTGATGCCGTTGTTTCTGCAGTAAAACAAGCCAACGCAGCGCACATCCCAGTGATTACCCTTGATCGCAGCATTAATGGCGGCGAAATCGCCAGCCATATTGCCTCTGATAACGTGGCTGGCGGCAAAATGGCTGCTGAATTCTTGCTAGAAAAAATCGGTAAGCAAGGCGAAATTGCTGAGCTAGAAGGCATTGCAGGCTCCTCCGCCGCACGTGAACGTGGCCAAGGCTTTCATGCTGTGGTGGATGCAGAAAAAGGCGTAAAAGTAGCCGCCAAGCAACCTGCAGACTTTGACCGCGCCAAGGGCCTATCAGTAATGGAAAACATTCTGCAAGGGAATAAAAAGATTAAAGCCGTGTTTGCTCATAACGACGAAATGGCGCTGGGCGCAGTACAGGCACTAGAAGCTGCAGGCTTGAAAAACATAATCGTTGTCGGCTTTGATGCAACTACTGATGCCGTTGCTGCAGTTAAAGCGGGCCGCATGGCCGCAACCGTACAACAAAAACCTGAGCTGATCGGTAAAATGGGGATTGAAGCCGCCAAAAAAATTATTGATGGCCAAACCCCAGAAAAAAGCATCCCAGTACCTTTAGAGCTTGTTAAATAAGCTGTAAAAACACAACCAGCCTGCATCCTGTGATGCAGGCTTTTTTACGTCATGAACCCACTCTAAAACGGCTTACCAGCATAAGGAATACAGTACTTTTCAAAAAAGGAAAGTGTATTGTAATAATTACCATTGTCAGCTTTTATTAAGGAGCAGACAATATCACGTAATAAATAACCCTAAATTTTAAATACTTCAGCCGGAGAAAAATCAGCAATGCGTATGCTCTTTTTAGCCTTAAGCTTTTTGCTGGCCAGCCAGAGCCATGCTCATATTCTGACTTCACATGAAAAGTTTGAATCACTTCATGCCAGTAGCCCTAAGGCTCTGAGTAATGAACAAAGTATGAAAGGCAGCTTTAATTTGGCACGCACTGCTGCTGAACCCTCCCTAAAACAAGGGCTACACAGGGCAAGCTTAAACATAAGCTTAAGCCACCTTGGTAGCAACACGGACTTAGTCAGCACAGAGACTAGCGTATTGTTTGGCCTTGGAATCAGCGCCCTAGTGTATCGCCGCCGCAAGTTACAGTTTTAAGCCAAGCAGCTACGCATAAAAATGCCCCAGATCATTTTTAGAATGATTTGGGGCATTGCTTTATCTAACCTTATTGTTTGATTAAATAAGTTTCCCTAATTATACCTCTTGCTCATTTTTTGTTGTTTACCTGAGATGATCGGCATGAAGGGACATAATCAGGTAAGTTTTTGCATGACATAAAACAATGACACCAAGCGCCAGAATTGTTATCGCCTAGCGCTGAAGCAATCATTAACGTTGATGTATGCAAAATAGGGCTTTATTTGAGCAAGGGGCGTGCTCAATCAATACTATCAACTTAAGCAATATGCCATTCGTAGGGCGGGTGCAACCTTTGATCGACGTTGAAAAAACGCGGGTTTCACCCGCCCAACAGTGCCTTAAGTTGATAGGATTGCCTGCTCAATGCCCTAATTTTAGAGAGCATGCAATCAGAACTCGCCCATCTCTTTTAAAACACTCGATACTATTGCTGCCGCAGATTGATTCAATAATATTTGTGCCGCCAATAAGGAAATATGCTCAGAGCTAATTAAAGGACTAAATTGCTCGTTGATTTTATTTTTCCAAATCACCTCGCTATTAGCCGTTAAAGGCAGAGCAAATGCAATCACAATATCGTCATCATCCAATTCATACTGAACGAATTCTCCACCATTTAAACCAATTACTTTATTTAACCTAGCACTTGATGAATGGATAACAACATCCGTGTCTTCGGCCTCATTTTCAAAAAAAATGTATCCCATTTGCAAGTCAATCTCGATGCCTGTGGCGGCGTACTCGATTACCGCATCATGACTATACTCACCAAGATCGAAATCAGAAAAAATCACATCCCAAAATTCTTTATTGATTAATTCAATCACTTTCATCGTGTTAATGCCTCACTGGATAACGAGTGCTTAATGGTTTAAATCTGCCCCAAAAACCAATTCACAATATAAAAATGATCTTCAAATAGCTCTGCTTCCATGCGGTTAAACTCAAATAGCGGCACCCATTTAGCACGATCGGCATCATCACCACCGCGCACCTTGGGTAAACCTTCACCCGTCGGCGTCAGCTCAATCAAAAAAGCATGGGTAATCGTTCGACCACGTAAAGAGCGATGCGGATGATCAAATACCCGTGAAGAGCGAATCGAGCCTGCCAGCACCGGCGCAGGAACTTTTAAGCGCGTTTCCTCACGCAGCTCACGAATCACCGCGTCTTTTACCAGCTCATCTTGATTAATAAAGCCACCCGGTAGCGCCCACAGCCCACGCCCTGGCAGATTTTTGCGCCGCACCAGCAAGATATGCCCAGAGTGAATCACCACCGCATCAACCGTCACAAAAGTGGGGGGATGGGGACACGTCGACCATGCCTTACGATAATCCTGCACAAAGCACCATTCAGCTTCTAGATTGGCGTAAATCTCACTTTGGCGAAACAGCTGTAGATGCTGATAGACGGGTGCGGGCAGTTTATCGGCGCATAGCCCTACCCCACCTTGTGCAAATAGATTACGCCGCACTTGTGAGGCATGGATGCCGATCATTTCTGGCACTTCCACCCTGAGCCACTGAGGAAAAAGATCAAGGTAATAGGTGTGCTTGCTGCGGCTACTGCCCACGATGCCCACTTTAAATTGTGCTTCGCGACTACCTAGGCTAGCGTTATCTACCGCAATCACCTTATCCACGAGGCTTTGCACCTCGGTCACCCACTGCTGATCGTTGTACATTCGATCTGAGCAGCCCACCACAAACACGCGATCTTGCATCTCTGCTGGCAAAGCCGAGCGCAGCATCGCCTCGCGCTCAGGCACCGTCCACGGATTGCGTGGGTTTCTGGCTTGGCGAGCCGAGCCGCAAATTACAATTAACTTGCCTGCACGCTCTAAAGCAGCTTTTACGACCTGCAAATGCCCTAAATGAAAGGGTTGAAAGCGCCCAATAAACACAAGGTAATCCAGCATTATCACCCCTCTGTTAATGTTTCAAACGCTAATAATGCGTTTTAAAAAACAAATCGCCAGCAAAATCCTGCCAAGTAAAAACTTAGCAGGCGGCTAGCGATCCATACAAAAGGCCCGCTTATTGATTACGCATAGGCACTTTCAGCTTACTCAAAGGCTTATTGGTAATAACGCTTGGAGAATTCCAGCATGCGCTCGATCGGCAAGCGGGCATCATCCATTTGCTGAGGAGTCAGATAATCAATGCGTGTGCCCTCACCCGCTTGGGCACGCTTCACCGCATCGATGGTGTTCATCTTCATATATGGGCATGAATTACACTGACAGCCCGCATAAATTGGCGCTTGCTTAATATTTAAGTCAGGACGGGCAAGACCCATATTGTAGAGAATGCCGTCTTCAGTCGCGACAAAAATCACCGCATCTGGCTCTTTATTAAACGCTTTAATCCAGTTCAGCATGCCAGAAGTAGACCCTACGTAATCGGCCTGCTGCAGCACGGGCAGTGGGCTTTCTGGATGGGCAATCAGGTATTTAGCCGTTTTAACCGCCGCAAACGCCTCATCCAGCGCAGCTTGGTTAAACTTATCATGCACTTCGCACACCGCGCTCCACAGCGGCATATCGTAGCCATACTGGAAGTTTAAATAGGCCCCCATATTGCGATCTGGCGAGAACGCTACTTTTTTACCTTCAGCGTAAAGGCTGGCAATAATGTCATCTACATTGCGGCTGGTTACAATCCAATCCGATATCGCTTTATGCTCGGCAGAGGAATTGATATAAGAAACATGCACGTAATCTGCATGCTCTTCTCGCCATTTTTGTAAGGCTTTTACATCGGTTTGGGTAACTAAGGAACAGGTTGAGCCACTCGCAGGCAAAATCACCTCGGCCTGCGGGTTTAAAATTTTGGCGGTTTCAGCCATGAAACGCACACCAGCAAACACAATGACATCGGCGCCGCATTCTTTGGCGTAAAGAGACAGCCCCAAGCTATCGCCGACTTTATCGGCCATTTGTTGGATTTCTGGTTGGGTATAATAATGAGCAAGCGTAACAATACGTTTAGACACGGGAAGTCCTCCGATGTAGACGCCGCCGTCATCTCGGCAGCATAAAAAATAAAGGTTTGCTAATGACAAACATCATCACCAGTATCCCTGGCAAGCATCAGCAGGTATAAGGTTAACATAAGCAGACTTATTAGCCTTTAAATATCAAGACACTATCTATTCGATAAGCTTTCTAGCAGGAAAATACGTAGATAGTGCTTGACGAAGTGAGGGGCCATCTTCATAATGCGACTCCTCTTCTGGTGCAACGACAGAAAAGAAAACGCAATAAAAACGCGATGCGGGAATAGCTCAGTTGGTAGAGCACTACCTTGCCAAGGTAGATGTCGAGAGTTCGAGTCTCTTTTCCCGCTCCA
>NZ_JANXSO010000055.1 GCF_025352645.1 Iodobacter sp.
AAAAGACGATCGTGGCCAAGAAATCACCTTAGCCAAGCCCGCCCAGCGCATCATCAGCCTCGCCCCACACGCCACCGAAGACTTGTTTGCCATCGGCGCAGGCAAGCTGATTGTGGGCGCGGTGAATTACAGCGATTACCCGCCAGAAGCGAATAAAATTGAGCGCATTGGCGGCTATAACGGCTTTGATTTGGAACGCATCCGCGCCCTTAAGCCAGATTTAATCATTGCTTGGCAGAGCGGTAATCCCGCCAAACAGCTGGCGCAAATCGAAACACTAGGCCTGCCGGTTTTTTATACTTTTTCTAAAAAACTCGGCGATGTGCCAACGGTGCTAGAGCGTTTAGGCGTACTCACAGCCAAAGAGCCTGAAGCGCAGCTAGCGGCAAAAAAATACCGCGACAGCCTAGCTAGCTTAGAGAAAAAATACGCAGAAAAAAAACCAGTGCGCGTGTTCTATCAGGTATGGGACAGGCCGCTAATGACCATCAATCATGAGCAAATTATCTCTGATGCTATGCGTCTGTGTGGCGGAGTGAATGTGTTTGCCGACTTACCCGCCCTCGTTCCCACCATCGACGACGAAGCCGTACTCGCCGCCAATCCAGATGTGATCATCACCAGTGGCGAGCCAGGTGTGAAAGATAATTGGTTAAGCCGCTGGAAACGCTGGCCTAATCTGCAAGCCAGTAAAAACAAACAATTTCACGTCCTACCCAAAGATCTACTCAGCCGCATGGGCCCAAGGCTGGTAGAAGGCACAGCCAAACTTTGCGAAGCGATTGATAAAGCGCGTTAACACCTAAGCCAAACCCAAACCTTGAAACACGGAGTTAAGGAGAACACGGAGTTACACGGAGAAAAACAAAAACTCTAATAGTGGATCACGATAAAAAGTGCGTAATCCAGTACTGATGAGAAGGTCTAAAACCTAACATTTATGATCTTCTCCGTGAAACTCTGTGTCCTCCGTGTCCTCCGTGTTTCAAAATTTGGGTTTAATTATTTTCAGCAATTTAAGATTTGGTTTTTTAGGTAAAGTAATTATAAATATGAAGCATTCCCGCCTTACCCCCGCCAGGCTCACCCTTACACTGCTTGTGCTGAGCGGCCTGCTGCTGATTACCGTTGTTCTTAGTCTCTGTTTCGGTAGCACCAGCTATCGCCCTTGGCAATTACTAGGCAATGGGCCCGATGCCGCACTAGCCCGTGATGTGGTGCTCGAGCTGCGCCTGCCACGCACCTTGGCGGCCATTGCCGTTGGCGGTTTACTGGCCTTGGCCGGTGCATTACAGCAAGTTTTACTCAGAAATCCTCTTGCTGATCCTTACATCCTAGGCACCTCGGGTGGGGCAAGCGTCGGGGCTTTACTGGCGCTACTGTTAGGCGCAGGTGTGGCAGCCGTCAACCTGGCTGCCGGCTGTGGTGCTTTACTCAGCATTACGCTGGTGTTTATCTTGGCGCGCAAAGATCACTCCCGCAGTCAGGCACGATTACTTCTCACTGGAGTAGCGATTGCCTCTTTTTGTGGCGCACTTTCCAGCTTATTACTCAGCCTTGCTCCCGATGGTCTCTTACGCGGCATGGTGTTCTGGATGCTGGGCGATCTTGCCGGAGCGCGTTGGCAACTGGCATTAGCGCTGCTCTTGGCGCTACTTTTACTGGTTTGGCCGCTGGCACGACAGCTGAATGTGCTCAGCCAAGGGGCGCAAACCGCGCACGCGCTCGGTGCCAATACGCGTAAATTGCAATGGCTACTCTACTTTGTGGCCGCAGCGGCAACCGCCATCTCGGTGACCACGGCAGGCATGATCGGCTTTATCGGCCTGATCGTTCCACACGCCTTGCGGCTGGTTTTAGGCCACGATCAACGCCTACTCTTACCTGCCGTAGCCCTCACCGGCGGCACGGTTTTACTCGCTGCCGATATCGCTTCGCGCATTATTCTGGCCCCGCAGCAACTCCCCGTCGGAGTGATTACCGCGCTAGCCGGTGTGCCCATCTTTTTATGGCTGTTGCAACACCGAGGTGTCGCACGATGAGCCATTTATCACTGCACTCCTTAGCCATTCAACAGGGCGAGCGCCTGCTTTGCAAAGATCTAAATCTTGAAATCAGCAAGGGCGAAAGCTGGCTTATTCTAGGTGAAAACGGCTGCGGCAAAAGCACTCTGCTCGCCACCTTGGCGGCATGGCTCAAGCCTGCAGCAGGCAAGATCCAGCTCAAGCAACGGCCATTAAAAGAATGGGCGGGCCATGAGCGGGCCAAAGAAATTGCATGGCTTAGCCAGCAGGATGATTGCCCTTTTCCATTATCCGTCATCGAAAAAGTGCTCAGCGGCCGTCACCCCCATCAAGGGCCATGGGATTGGGAAAGCCAGGATGATCTACGCCTTGCCGATGAGCAATTAGCAAGACTCGATTTAAGCGATCTAAAACACCGCGACCTAGCCACGCTATCAGGCGGCGAGCGCCGCCGAGCCAGCCTTGCCGCGACGCTCGCTCAACAAGCCCCACTAATCTTGCTCGACGAGCCCTTGTCACAGCTCGATCTACGTCATCAACAACAGGCCCTTTCGGTACTGCGCGAAGAAAATCAAGCAGGCAGAACCCTGCTCATGGTCAGCCACGATCCAAACCACGCCCAGCAATGGGCAAGTCATGTACTGCTGATGTTTGGCGATGGACAATGGCTGGCAGGGCCGACACCAGAGATCATGAATAGCCAGAACCTCAGCGCGCTCTACCGCACCGAAATCCGCAGCGCCAGCATCGAAGGGCAAGAGTGGTTTATCCCGCTGCCCCGCTGAGAGTACAAACCCAAATCTTAAACCACGGAGGCCACTGAGAACACGGCGTTTCACGGAGAAAAGCAATTCATAACGGAGCTAAGGATTTGCTAGAAAATAATGTGTCTAGTGTCACCACAGTCATTCCCGAGTGTCTTTATCGAGAATCCAGCAGTGTCAATGGACTTCCATATCCAGAGTGATAAGCCCATTAACTGAAATCAGCCTCCCAAGGTTTTCTCAGTGTCCTGCTTTTAATCTCCGTGGTCTCTGTGTCTACAGATCTTAGGTTTGAGTATTTCTAACTCCCAATCTTGCACAAGGCAAACCCATGCCCACTCTTATGATTCAAGGCTGCACCTCTGATGCAGGCAAGACCACCATCGTTGCCGCGCTCTGCCGCATTCTCTTGCGCCGTGGCATTAAAGTCGCACCGTTTAAGCCACAAAATATGGCGCTCAATAGTGCAGTCACCAGCGATGCAGGCGAAATTGGCCGCGCCCAAGCCATGCAAGCCGTTGCAGCAGGCATTGCCCCCCATACCGATTTCAACCCCGTGCTCCTCAAGCCTTCCAGCGATTGCCGTGCCCAAGTCAT
>NZ_JANXSO010000063.1 GCF_025352645.1 Iodobacter sp.
GAAATGAGTGTAAAGGAAGCTTTCTTGATGATGGGCCAAACACCATTTCGCCATAATCGAGCCACCACGGCTAACAATGCCGGTCATGCGGCCAGCGGTCATCGGCACGTAGCGCAGTAAGACGCCAGCATGGATGGTGAAGTAATCCACGCCTTGCTCGGCTTGCTCGATCAGCGTGTCTTTGAAAATTTCCCAAGTCAGGTCTTCGGCCTTGCCGTTTACTTTTTCTAATGCTTGGTAAATAGGTACGGTGCCGATAGGAACGGGGCTGTTGCGAAGAATCCATTCGCGGGTTTCGTGGATATTTTTGCCAGTGGACAAATCCATAATGGTGTCCGCACCCCAGCGAATGCCCCAAGTCATTTTTTCTACTTCTTCGCTAATACTGGAGCTGACGGCGGAGTTGCCGATATTGCCGTTAATCTTAACTAAGAAATTACGGCCAATAATCATCGGCTCGGATTCTGGGTGGTTGATGTTGTTGGGGATAATGGCACGGCCACAGGCGATTTCGCTGCGCACAAATTCAGGGGTGATTACATCTGGCATGATGGCGCCGTAGTTTTCGCCCTTGTGCTGGCGATTCATCATGGCCAGCATTTTCTCGCCAGTTGGGCTGCTGTCTCGTAGGCTTTGTAAGTAAGCCGCACGGTTCATGTTTTCACGAATCGCCACGTATTCCATTTCTGGCGTAATGATGCCTTTACGTGCGTAGTGCATTTGGCTGACATTGCTGCCTGCTTTGGCTTTACGCGGCTGACGTTTTAGCTCAAAACGTAGCTCATCGAGCTTGCTGTCGGCTTCGCGCATGCGGCCGTAATCGCTGGTGAGCTGAGTGAGCAGCTCGGTGTCATCACGATCGCTAATCCATGGGCTGCGGATGGCTTCAAGGCCTTTACGCACATCAATTGTTGCATCTGGATCGGAGTAAGGGCCGGAGCAGTCGTAAACAAAGATAGGAGGGTTTTTTTCTGTTGCACCGCTGATGCTCATTTGTAGCGGGGTATCGGCTTGGCTGATTTCACGCATGGGTACACGAATATCGGCACGTGAGCCGGTGACATATATTTTGCGCGAATTGGGGAGTGGCTGGATGGCTGCGTCATCGACGACGGCGGTTGAGGCTAAAAACTGTGCTTTTGCGTTCATGCTCTACTCCACAAAGGCGCGGGGTGAGCGGAATGAGGGCAACCGCTCGCTTCCCTACGCCGGTATTAACCGAATCAGGTTCAGAGGGTATTTCTCATCCACACCAAGTATTGGTGCAGAACCCCTAGCGATAAAGTAGTGAAGGTATATAAAAATGAGGTAAACCGCAAATTTAAGATTGGGGAGGGCTGATGGAGTTCAAACGACTTCACTACTCAGTACGCTGTAAAGAAAAGCCGCAGTAAGCAGCGCCTCTGCGTATTCCTTATGTATGGCATCAGTTATTTTGTGCTAACGCCACATACAGCCTGCTCTGTGGGATAATTGCGAAAATTTTCAAACGCTGGGTTTGATCTCGGCTCGCTTTGAGGTGATAAAAATGGATTGGGAAAACGCACGTTATTTATTAGTTGAGCAGCAAATTCGTCCTTGGGATGTGTTGGATCAAAAGGTGCTTAACCGTGTATTGGCGGTGAAGCGCGAAGAGTTTGTGCCCGCGGATAAAAAAGAGCTGGCTTTTGTGGATATCGAGCTGCCGCTGGCGAATGGCTCGCAAATGCTGGCCCCTAAAATGGAAGCTAAGCTACTGCAGGATATCGATCCGCAAATTACAGATAAGGTATTAGTTGTTGGCGCAGGTACTGGCTATTTGATGGCGCTAGCGGCAGGCTTGGTGGCGCATGTGTATGGTGTAGAGATTGATGCAGCTCTGGTTGATGTTGCCCGCGCCAATTTGGCGACTGCCGGTATTATTAATGCCACGGTGACTCAAGGCGATGCACTGGCCGCAGCGCAAAAGCAAGGCTCATTTAATGCAATTATCGTGACGGGCTCTTTAGCTGAAGTTCCTGCCAGCTTGAAAGATCAGTTGGCGGTGGGTGGGCGTTTGATTGCAGTGGTAGGCGAATTGCCAATTATGTCGGCAACATTGTTTAGCTGTGTGGAAAAAGGCAGTTTTAGTGAAAATAAGCTGTTTGAATATAATTTGCCGCGCTTAAAAAATGCTGTAGAAAAAACGGCATTTGCATTTTAATAAATTGAAAATAGCGCGGCCTGATTGGCCGCGTTATTTATATAAAGGGCTTATATGCAACAGATTAACCCGCTTGAATTATCCCAATGGCTAAGCGATAGCTCTCGGCCAAATCCGCTGTTATTGGATGTGCGTGAAGTGGCGGAGTATGAGATTTGCCATATTGATAGCAGCCAATTAGTACCCATGAATACTATTCCTAGCCGCTTTAGCGAGCTGGATGAAGAAGCGACGATTGTGGTGATTTGCCATCATGGTATGCGTAGCTATCAAGTGGCTTCTTTTCTTGAACGCCAAGGTTTTGCGAATGTTATTAATTTGAATGGCGGGATTGCGCGCTGGGCAGAAGAGGTTGATGTGGCTATGGCTAGGTACTAAACAGGCTCTTTTTATAACGCCAATGGCCAGTCGGCGTTTGGTGTTTAGATATTCCAAATGAATTGGTTTTAATCCAGGGTGACTTCCCTCCGCCACATTGGCTTGTTATAGTCTCCCCCGCTTGATTTTTTACGCCCTCTGCCTTTCATAAGATCTTAATGACAATGAAATTACCCAAAAGCTCTGCTGCTATTTCTCTTTCCCTGCTGTTAGCTGGGCCTGCGTGGTCTGCAACTTGCTTATCAGGAGTAGGCGATTGCCAGAATATTCCTGATGATGCTCAGACGATGAGTCAAGGCGCTTTGCTGCAACAGCAAGGTAATGTGCCGGGCTATCCACAGCAGGGCACAGGGGGGCAGCAGCCCACTGCGCAAACCAAAAATACGCAAGCACAGCTGCAAGCACCTATGGCACCAGTGTCTTGTGATGATGTCAGTGGCAAGGTGGCAGTGGATCGTAATAGCAAATATAAATTACCCGCGACACCTTTGAATGATTTCCAAAAGTACCTCTGTAGCAGCAGTAATTTGCCGCTACCGATTTTTGGTCAGCAAATATTTCAGGCGCAGCAAGCGGCCTATTCCCCATTTGAGGCTGCACCGGTTTCTGCTGATTACTTGATTGGTGTGGGGGACAATTTTTCGCTACGTATTTGGGGCCAGCTGGATGCAGATTTACAGCTAAAAGTAGATCGTTCTGGTGCGGTGTTTATTCCCCGTGTTGGCAATGTCAACGTGGTTGGCATCCCTTTTGGCGCTTTAAAACAGCATTTAAGCCGTGAAGTGGGCAAGGTTTATCGTAATTTTGATTTGGCCGTTACCATGGGCCAGTTGAAAAGCGTGCAGGTGTTTGTGGTGGGCTTTGCGCAAAATCCTGGTAGTTATAGCTTGGGTTCGCTTTCTACCGTGGTAAACGCCTTGTTTGCGGCTGGCGGCCCTTCGGCCAATGGTAGCTTGCGTAAAATTCAAGTAAAACGTGCCGGCAAGGTGGTGAATGAGTTTGACTTGTATGACTTACTGCTTAAAGGCGATAAAAGCCATGATCTGATGCTGCAAGGCGGTGACGTGGTGTATGTGCCGCCTGTGGGTGGGCAAGCGGCGATTTCTGGCAGCGTTAAAGTGCCAGCGATTTATGAAGTTAAAGCGGGTGAAAACCTGCAAGATTTAATTAACTGGGCCGGTGGCGCGGGTAATTTTGCCCAAGATGGCAAAGTGTCGATTGAACGCGTGGTTGCGCAAAAATCCCGCAAGGTGGAATCGGTTGAGCTGGCTAAAGCCAGCGGTTTTGTGGTGCGCGGTGGCGATGTGGTGCAGCTTTATGGTTTAAGCCAGAAAGTTGAGAATATGGTGTCACTACGCGGCAATGTGGCCCAGTCGATACGCATGCCTTGGTTTGAGGGCATGAAGGTGAGTGATTTAATCAGCAGCAAAGACATGCTGATTGCCCCGCGCTTTTGGGAAAATAAATACCAGGATCGCACCGCAAGCAGCAAAGATTTGCAAGAAGAAGCTGATCAGGAAGAGTTGCTAAAACAGCAACAAAGCTCGCTTAATGGGGCTAACCCAGCACTGAGTACCAAGCGCAAAGTAGATCGCACATTATTGGGTGCTTTGCGTGGTAATCAGCAAGAAATTAACTGGGGCTATGCGGCGATTGAGCGCACCAATGAGCTGGATAGCACCACTACCTTAATGCCATTTAATTTGGGTGCGGTGGTGCTAAAGCACGATGCTAGTCAAGATAAGCTGCTGGCTAAGGGCGATATTATTCATATCTTCTCTAAAACGGATATTCGTGTCTCGACTCAGCAAAAAACACGTTTTGTGCATATCGAAGGTGAAGTGGGTACGCCGGGTATTTATCAGGTGAGTGAAGGCGAAACACTGGCGGCCTTGATTGATCGTATCGGCGGCTTAACATCAAGCGCCTACCTCTATGGGGCAGAGTTCTCTCGCGATGAAGTGCGTAAAAAGCAGCAGGATGAGCTAGAACGACTGGCCGATTATGTAGAGCGCAATGCGCAAACGTCGGCTGGGCAGCAGGCACAAAATGCCTTAAATGCGCAAGGGGCACAGGCGGCAACGATTCAGGCTGAGCAGCAAAAACTACTGGCGCAAAAAATCCGTACCACCAAGGCAGATGGTCGTGTGGTGCTGGGCCTTAGCCCAGACAGTAGCAAGCTGGGGGATATTCCTGAAGTGGCGCTAGAAGATGGCGACCGCGTGTTTATTCCTGCACGTTCTGCCACCGTAGCGGTGATGGGCTCAGTATTTAGCCGTAATAATGCGTTTATCTTTAGCAAGAGCCGCAATGTGGGTGATTACCTAGCGCTGGCAGGTGGCCCAACAGAAAGTGCCGATAGCGATAGCGTATTTGTGGTGCGTGCCGATGGCTCGGTGGTGAGTGCCAAGCAATTTGGTATGTTGTCCCGCTCATTTAAGAGCACGCCTTCCTTGCCTGGCGATGTGATCGTGGTGCCAGAGAAGTTTGATCGCACTGGCTTTATGAAAAACGCGCTGGACTGGACACAAATCTTGGCTAACTTTGGCACGGGTTTAGCGGGCATTAAGGTGCTTGGTAATTAATAAATCTTTGTAGGGCGGATGCAAGCCGCCAGATTTAACTCATCCAAAGCGGCGGGTTTTACCCGCCCTACAAAACTAACAAGAAGCTTATGGAAAATAAAACTGTGATTCAGGAGAACGATCAGGACGATGAAATTAGCCTGATCGATTTACTCATTGTCTTGGCAAAACATAAAAAATTGATTTTTGGTCTGCCGATTGTGTTTGGCATATTGGCAATAATATATGGGCTGCTGGCAACGCCTATCTTTGAGGCTAAAACCACTATCCTGCCACCGCAGCAACAGCAATCAAGCGCATCGGCGATGCTGGCATCCTTGGGTGGATTGGCGGGTGGCGCAGGTGCGGCTTTGGGAATGAAAAGCCCGAATGATATTTACATCGCCATGATGCAAAGCCGCCGTTTGGAAGAAAAATTGGCAGAGCGTTTTAAATTGCAAGCGGTATACCAAACCAAAACCATTGGAGATACGTTGGCGGCTCTGGAAGGTAGTAGCAAGATTGCAACGGGCAAAGATGGTTTAATTTCGATTGCCGTAGAAGATAAAGACCCTAAACTTGCCGCTGCAATTGCCAACGCTTATGTAGAGGAGCTACGTAATTTAAGTAAAGTGCTAGCGGTTACTGAAGCTGCGCAACGTCGGCAGTTCTTTGAAGGGCAGTTGCTTGGCGCCAAAAAAGAGCTAGCTAATGCCGAGGTAGCATTGAAGCAAGAGCAGGAAAAAACGGGCGTCTTGCAGCTAGATGCACAGGGCAAGATGGCGATAGAGGCCTTAGGTGCTTTACGCGCTAAAGTCTCTGCCAAGCAGGTGCAAATCAATGCTATGCGCAATTTTGCGACCGAAAGCAATCCAGAGTTGCAAAGGGCCAAGGCAGAGCTAGACAGTTTACAAACCCAGCTGGCAGATATGAGTAAGGGTGGGGAAGCGAATGAAGATGTGTTATTAGCTAAAACCAAAGCGCCAGGCATTGGCCTAGAATACATTCGCAAAATGCGCGATGTGAAATACCAAGAAACTTTGTTTGAATTGATGTCTAAGCAGTATGAAATCGCTAAATTAGACGAAGCTAAAGATGGTGCAAATATTCAAGTATTGGATAGCGCTATTGCCCCAGAGAAAAAAGCCAAGCCTAAGCGCGCCATTTTGATTTTATTGGCGCTCTTTGCTGGTTTATTCCTAGCCATCTTGGCAAGCTTTATCTTAGAAGCATTTAATAAAATGGGCACAAATCCAGAGCAAAAACAGCGTCTGGATTTATTAAAGAACACATGGAAGGGCGTAGCATGATTTTAGTCACGGGTGGAGCAGGTTTTATTGGCGGTAATTTTGTATTGGATTGGCTGGCGCAATCAGACGAAGCCATTATTAATGTAGATAAGCTCACTTACGCGGGCAATCTGGATACCCTAGCCTCATTAAAAGACGATGCTCGGCATATCTTTGTGCGTGCAGATATTGGTGATAAAGCAGTGATTGCCGAATTGCTGGCCAAATATCAGCCCCGCACCGTACTTAATTTTGCTGCCGAATCACATGTGGACCGATCAATTAGCGGGCCTGGTGAGTTTATTCAGACCAATGTCGTTGGCACATTTAATTTACTAGAAGCGGTGCGTGGCTATTGGACAGATTTAGCTGCGGATGCTAAAGCGGCATTTCGCTTTTTGCATGTATCTACCGACGAAGTTTATGGTTCTTTAGCCGTGGATGATCCTGCTTTTACTGAAACCAAGACTTACGAGCCAAATAGCCCATATTCCGCATCTAAAGCGGCATCAGATCATTTGGTTCGCGCTTGGCACCATACCTATGGCCTGCCGGTATTGACCACTAACTGCTCCAATAATTACGGCCCTTATCATTTCCCAGAAAAACTCATTCCGCTGGTGATTCTGAATGCCCTCGCTGGCAAAGCCTTGCCCATCTATGGTGATGGTCAGCAGATCCGCGACTGGCTCTATGTAAAAGATCATTGCAGCGCCATCCGCCGCGTGTTGGAAGCGGGCGTGGTGGGGGAAACTTACAATGTGGGTGGTTGGAATGAAAAGCCGAATTTGGATGTAGTCCACACTATCTGCCAGATTCTTGACGAGCGCCAGCCGAGAAGTGATGGCAAGGCTTACGCTGAGCAAATCACTTACGTAACAGATCGCCCAGGGCATGACAAGCGCTATGCCATTGATGCGAGTAAGCTAGAGCGAGAGTTGGGCTGGAAGCCGGCAGAAACCTTTGAAACTGGTATTGCTAAAACCGTTGATTGGTATCTAACGCATCAGGATTGGGTACAAAATGTAAGTAGTGGCAATTATCAAGACTGGATTGATCAGCAATACGGGGCTTAGAAAATGGCTGAGGTGACGCCGATTTTAGATAAGAAACTGATTGATGCTGTGGTTGGCATTATTTTGCGCCATTTGAACCCAAGTAGAGTCTGGCTGTTTGGCTCGCGCGTGGATGGTGAAGCAAAAGTGGCCAGTGATTATGATTTTGCTTTTGATGATGTGAATGCCAGCTCTGAGAGTATGGCATTCATCCGTGCAGAAGTGGATTTGTTGCCGACCTTAATCAAAATTGACGTCGCTAATATTGCCTTTGCTGAGCCGCGTTTTTCTCAAAGGGTGAAAGAGACTGGGCGGGTATTATTCAGTGCCAGCAAGCAATTGCGTGCAGAAGACGGTTTATTGTATTTCTCCAGAGCATTGCGACGTTTACGCTTGGTGCAAGAAGAAGCAATTGCCTTACGCCAAGAAGGTTTTGGCGACGTGGTGTTGGATATTAATGTGCAGCGTTTCGAGTTTACTTTTGAAATGTCTTGGAAAGCATTAAAGCGCTATTTAGATTTTGTGGGAATTGATAGCAAAAATCCCCGCGCTATTTTTAAAGATGCTTTTGCTCAAGGCTTACTTCAGGATGA